>JBFJMP010000302.1:0-3820 GCA_041633895.1 Nitriliruptoraceae bacterium | reverse complement strand
GGGGATCCTGTGCAAGGCGGGTCCGCTGACCGACGACGAGTTCGACGAGATGAAGACGCACCCGGACGTGGGTGCGGAGATGCTGCGCGACATCGACTTCCTCAAGCCTGCGCTGGGCGTGATCCGCCACCATCACGAACGGTTGGACGGACGCGGCTACCCCGACGGACTCGCGGGTGCCGAGATCCCACTGCTGACGCGTGTGGTCACGGCGGTCGACGCCTTCGACGCGATGACCTCGACCCGGTCGTACCGCCGCGCCCTGCCGGTGGAGGTCGCGTTGGCCGAGCTCGAGGCCAACGTGGAGACCCAGTTCGACGCGGTGGTGGTGGCCAGCCTGGTCGAGGTCATCAACGAGCACGGCTGGGCCATCACCGACGAACCCGTGGCCCTGGCCCACAACCATGGTCAGCTCTCGATCGACGACATCCCGATGGTGGCGTCGTGACCAGTCGCCTGCGGGTGCCGACGCCCGCGCGCCCCCTTGCCGTCGTCGTGGCCCTGGTCGGCGTGTTCCTGTCCCTGAGCGGCGGTGCCCTCTGGTTCACGATGGATGTCATGCCGATCGACGACCTCGGCAGCATCGACGTCGCCGTGCTGATCCTGGCCGGCGCGATGGGGCAACGACTCGTGCTGCCGCGGGCACACGGGCGTTCGACGACCATGGTCGTCGCGGTCGTCGGGGCGCTGGCCCTGCTGCACGCGTCACCGGTGCTTGCGGTGGCGGCCGTCTCCACGGGATGGGCCGTCGACGCGGTCCTCGCCCGCCGCAGCGACCGCCGAGTTCGAGTTCGCACGCTGGCGGCCGGTGCGGTGTCGGCGTGGGGGTTCGCCGGGTTCACCGCGGCCGCCGGTACGACCGATGTCCTGGATGCCACGGTCGGCGCCTCGGGCACGACGCTGCTCGCCGTGATCGTGGCGTGGTCGTTCCTGATCCTCGTGACACCCGCCATCGAGACGCTCGAACTGCACCTGCGCGGTGAGCCGACGCGCCGCCTTCGCTACCGGGACCTGTTGCATGCAGGATGGCAGTCGAACACGGTGCTCGCGGCCACGGCGACCCTCGGTGCGCTGGCGTATCCGACCCTCGGTGCCTTCACGGTGCCGTTGATGGCGCTGCCACTGCTGGCGGCGAAGTTGGGGTTCGATCGGAACACCGAGATCCGGACCACCTACAGCCAGACCCTCCGGGCGATGTCGCGCCTGCCCGAACAGCTGGGCGCGGTCGAGTCCGGCCACGGCGTCCGCGTCGGCGCGCTGGCGGGTCACACGGCGGCGCGGCTCGGTTTCACGGCCGATGTCGTCACGGACGTCGAGCGCGCCGGGCACCTGCACGAGCTGGGTCGCATCCGTTCCGAGAACGGCTTCGAACTCGAACCCGAGGAGGTCGCTGCGGCAGGCTCGGCGATCGTGCGCGAGGCCGGCGGGCTGGACCGCGTGGCGGACCTGATCGATGCCCACCGCGGGCCCGTCCGCGTCGGGGACGAGCTTGCCTGGGTCGGCGGGGCCGTCATCCGACTCGCGTGCGAACTGGACCAGCGCATGACGGAGAACGGTGGCCGACTCCGTGCTGCGGACGAACTGTGGCTGCGCGGTCAGGGTGTCGAGGACCGCGTCGCGGAAGCGCTCATCGAGTCGGTGCGTGACCAGGCCGAACTGGTCGGCTGACGTCGCGTCGCTGGCGCCGTGACGGCGACGACGGTGGCGTCATCAGGTCGTGCGCGAGTGGGATCATGCCAGCGACGAGCAGGACGTCGCCGAGCGAGACGATCAGCCGCAGCCCGGGGACGGGGATCACGTCGCCGAGCCACGACAGCGCGGTGTCAGCGTCCGCGATCTGGTGCTTGCCCGCGATGTCGTCACTGGTCAGGTCCCCGCCGAGGCTCTCGATGGCGTGCGCCGACACGGGCATCCCACCGTTGCCGAGGATGACGATGGCGTTGAGGACGAACCCGGCCGCGACGAGCGCCATGCCCGCCCGGAACCAGTTGGCGATGACGAAGGCGAGGACGGCCGCGAGGCTGACCACGAGGAGGGCAGCGACGACCGCGGTGTCCGCCCGCCCCCGTGCGGCGAGGGCATCGAGCAGGGTCTGCGCCAGCAGGCCGGCGATCAGGACGGGGAGCAGTCGCAGGTCCGTGTCGGCGCGGGCGTCGAGGCGTCCGCCTCGCGCCAGGCTCACGCCCACCGCGAGGACGATGCCGATCAGCGGCAACCACACGGGGTCCTCCTCACTGGCGCGGATGGTGCCACAGCACGCCGATAGGCTCACGCAACCCGACGTCGATGGGACGGATCGTGTCAGCGCTCGCTGAACTGGTGCAGGAGCGGGTCGGCCTCGACGGGGGCGCGATCGACCAACTGCAGGCCGTCGCCGGTGACTGGCAGATCCTGGCCGACCTCAGCTTCGCCGACCTGCTGATGTTCTGTCGCGACGAGGACACGCACGACCTCCTCGTCGTCGCCCAGATGCGGCCGTACACGGCCCAGACCGTCTACCACGAGGACCTCGTCGGGCAGGTGTTCGCTCCGGAGGATCGCTCAAACGTCGCACGTGCCTTCGTCGAGGGACGCATCATCCGCGACGGTGAGCCCGACTGGTCGACCGGCGTGCCCGTCCGCGAGGAAGCCATCCCGATCACGGTTGAGGGCGAGGTCGTCGCCGTGGTGTCACGGGAGGCGAACCTGTCGGTGGTCCGCGCCCCGTCGCAGCTCGAGCTGACGTACCTGCAGACCGCCGACGAGCTGTCCCTGATGCTCGCCGAGGGTTCCTTCCCGTTCCCGGGCGAGGACCCGGAACGCGAACTGGCCCCACGCGTCGGGGACGGGCTGCTGCGCATCGACCCGGACGGGGTGGTCGTCTACGCCAGCCCCAACGCCATCTCGGCGTACCGACGCCTCGGCGTCAACGACAACGTGGTCGGGTCCAACATCGCCGCCTTCGACCTCGACGACGTCGCCGTGCTCGAGGCACTCGCGGACGGCGAGCCGCTGGAGAGCGAGGTCGAGGCGCGGGGAGCGGTCGTGCTGCGACGCCTCCTGCCGCTCACGCGTGACCACGACGTCCTGGGTGGGCTGATGCTGGTGCGTGAGGTCACCGAGTTGCGCCGCCACGAGCGCCTGCTGCTCTACAAGGACGCGACCATCCGCGAGATCCACCACCGGGTGAAGAACAACCTGCAGACCGTTGCCTCGTTGCTGCGTCTGCAGTCCCGGCGCCTGTCGTCCGAGGAGGCGCGCCTCGCGCTCGGCGAGTCGGTGCGCCGGATCTCCTCGATCGCCCTCGTCCACGAGACGCTGTCGCAGGACTCGCGGCAGCGCGTGTCCTTCGACAAGGTTGCCGCCCGCCTCGCCGCCATGCTGACGACCGGACTGACCGACCCCGAGCACCCGATCCAGGTCGCGATCGAGGGCCAGGCCGGCGAACTGCCCGCCGAGGTGGCCACGCCGCTCGCGCTGGTGCTGTCCGAGCTCCTCCAGAACGCCGTCGAGCACGCCTTCCCGAGTTCGGGCGGGACGGTGACCATCCGCCTGACCCGTGCCGCGAGCCACCTCACCCTCGACGTGTGTGACGACGGCGTGGGCATCCCCGACGGCTGGTCCATCGAGGGCTCGGCCAACCTCGGGCTGCGCATCGCCTCGACGCTGGTCGAGTCCGAGCTCGGCGGGACCCTGACCGTGTCCGCCCAGGCCGACGGCGGCACGATCTGCGTCGCCGACGTGCCGCTGCCGCGCTGAAGCGCGGCTACAGGCCGATGTCGCCGGACGAGTCGGTCTCGGTGGACGTCGGTGACGGGGCGTCGCCCGCGGGCTCGTCGGC
>JBFJMP010000301.1:0-3825 GCA_041633895.1 Nitriliruptoraceae bacterium | reverse complement strand
CGGGGCAGCGACTCCGGGGCGCCCGGGAGGCGGATGACGCGCAGGCTCGGCTGCGCCGAGACGATCCGCACCTCGACCGTGACGTCGTCGGCACCGTCGCCGTTGACGTCGATCGGCAGCGGCACGTCGACCACGTTGTCGCGGTAGATCTCTCCGCCGTCCGGCGTCTCGGCGCGGATCACGTAGGAGGCCGCGTCCATGTGCTGCGGGTTCAGGGCCTTGGTCCGGACCCAGCCCATGATCGTGTTGATCCGGCGCGGCATCTCGAGGGGGGCGATGGCGATACCCGCGACACCGAGGGCAGGACGCGTGACGGGCGTCGTCGTCTCGATGACGCCCGGGTAGACGACGTCCTCGATGAGGGTGTCGGCCGGCTCCAGCGGCGCGAGCCGTGCCAGGTCGTCGAAGGTCGGGCGCGCCAAGGGCGGACGGTTGCCCGGGACCAGCAGTGGCTCGGCCGTGCCGATGAGGTTGTCGACCGACTCGGTCACCAGATCGCTGACGGCCTCGTCGACCGGCAGGCCCGTGAGGTCACTCACGAGTCCCGTCACGGGACGCAGCGAGTGGTCGACGGTCTCCACGACCCCGGTCACGGTGTCCAGGAGTCCGCTGACCCCGCCCCCGAGCAGGGCGTCCGACGCCGTGACACTCGTGGACAGGGTGGCCAGGACGACCACGGACGTGAGGGCCTTGCGGGCCCGACTGGTCCGCGCCTCAGCGCGTGACGAGATGACTGTGCTCAACGGCCCTCCGATGTGTCGGCCGCGTCGTCGGTCGTCGCGGCCAAGCTGCCATTCAACGCAAGTGCACTCGGATACTAACTAGTCCGCGAATGTCGGGTACGAGATTTTTGACCGATTTGTTCTTGCGTTCACGGCATGCCCCCCGACGGGTCACCCGGGCGTCAGCGCGTGGAGGGCGACGGCGGCCGTGACCGCGACGTTCAGCGAGTCGACGTCGGCGGAGATCGGGATCCGGGCGCGGACGTCGGCGGCCTCGATCGCGACCGTCGAAAGGCCCGGCCCCTCGGCTCCGAGCACGAGGGCCCAGCGCCCCGTCGGGTCGAGGTCGGTGACGAGTGGGGCGTCGGGGCGCGGCGTCAGCGCGACCGTTCGGAGGCCGGCGGTCGTCAACACGTCGTAGGCGTCTGGAAGGGCGCCGATCGCCCCGAATGGCACGTGCAGGACATGCCCCATCGACACGCGCACGCACCGCCGGTACAGCGGATCGGCGCTGTGGGGACCGAGCAGCACCGCGTCGACGTCGAACGCGCGGGCGGTGCGGAAGATCGATCCCATGTTCTCGTGGTCGTTCATCGCGTCGAGGACGAGCACCCGCGATGCCTGCGCGAGCACGTCCGACAGGTCCGTCGGCGCCCGCCGTTCGCCCACCGCGACCACGCCCTGGTGCAGGCGGAACGCAACGATCTCGTAGAGCACGTCGCGGGTCGCGACGAACACGTCGACGTCGCCGAGACCCTCCAGCACCGACGCGAACTCGTCCACCCTGCGCTCGTCGAGGAGGACGGAGCGCACGCCCCAGTCCGACGAGACGAGCTGGATGACGACGTTGGGTCCCTCGGCGATGAAGACCCCGTGCCGGCCCTCATAGCGCTTGCGCAGCTCGGGATCGCGCAGGGTCCGGTAGTCGGCCACCCGTGGGTCGGTCGGATCGTCGATCCGCGTCGTCGCCACCACCGTCGCGTCAGGCGTCGACGAGGGTGCGCCGGAAGAGGTCGAGCACCTGTTCGCGCGCTTCCCACGTCGGCTGGCCGGGTTCGTCGATCAGGTCGTTGGTCAGCACGGAGTGGGGCGGCATCGGGCGGTTGGCGGGGTTGGCGCTCGCCGGGTCGAGTTCGATGCCGACGAAGCGGTCCCCGAACTCCTCGCGGAGGCGCTGGAAGCGCTGGCCGGGCGACATCGGGTCCCGGTGGAAGCGCAGGCCGAGGATGCAGAGGTCCTCGACCTCGCAACGCTCCTTCACGGTCGCGAGGTCCGCATCCGACAGGCCGAGGTCGCGGCGGACGCCCGGGAGCATCCCCATCGGCGTGCTGGGCTGGCTCAGCACCGGTGCCAACAGGCTCGGCTCCACCATCATCGCGAGCGCGAATCCGCCGGTCAGGCACATCCCGACGGCCCCGACGCCCGGTCCCCCGGCACGGTCGTGCAGGTCGCGCGCGAGCGCGCGCAACCACACGGTGACCGGGCTGGCCTGGCGCCGGGCGAACAGCGTGAACTCCCGCGACACGCACGCCTTGGCGATGGTGCTGGCGGCGTAGGGCAGGCTCATGGGCCGGCCCGCCTCACCGAAGATGTCGGGCATGGCGACGGTGAACCCGGCATCGACCACGACACGCGAGAAGTCGGCGACCTCCGGGGTGATCCCCGGCACCTCGGAGATCACCACGACGCCCGGCCCCGTGCCCTTGCGGAACACGCGCTTGGTCGTGCCCTCGTGCGTGAACTCGTCCTGGTCGAAGTCCTGCAGGGGGTCGCGCGCCATCTCGGTCGTCCTGATCGGGTGTCGCGAACCGTAGGCGAGGGCCGGGGCGGCGCCCGTCTCGATCATCCGCACGGGGTGTGCGCTGTGTGAACGCAAGGTGACCGGGCCGAGGCCCGCGCACAAGGCTTGTCGAAACTAGTCATCAGTAGTCATCCCCCTCGTAGCCCGCTTCGTCGATCCAGGACACCCGATGCGTCGCGTCATGGCCGCTCTGGCCAGCCTCAGCCTGCTCCTGACCATCCCGGTGGCGTCCAGCCCCGCGGTGGCCGCCCCCACCGACCTCGTGTCACGCCTCGGCGTGGACATGGACGCCGTCCGTGACGCCATGGCGTCCGGCGCGGCGGAGGTCGGTCCCGCGCCCGCGGACGCGGCCGCGTACTTCGCGGACCGCCCGCTGCAGTGGTTCCACCCGACCAGCGAGACGATCACCCACACCCAGCCGGACGGCACCGTCGTCACGGCGTCGATCCTCGAGATCTCCGAGGGCGGTGGCCAGGCCACCACGACGGGCCGGCTGATCACGAAGACTGACGCCGGCTGGTGGGAGTACGGCATCCGCCAGGCGGATGGCACGATCGCCCCGACCGGCGCCCGTGCCGGCGTCGACGCGGCACCTGAGGGCACGCGCACCTCCGACATGCCGGTCGAGTTCCGCGACGCCCTGGCCGAGCGCGAGCAGTACGCCGCGCAGCTCGACGCCTGGTTCCACTCGCGCGCCGCCGCCCAGGCCCGTGCCGCTGCGGCCGCCGGCGAACCCCTCGTCTTCAAGGTCCCGGCGCTCATGCTGGCGATCAACAACGAGGAGTTCCAGCCCGAGAACACCGCCGAGGCCATCCAGGACTCCTACACCGGGACCGGGACCAACCCGACGGGCACCGTGACCGAGATGTACTGGGAGCAGTCGTTCGGCAACCTGATCGTCCAGGTCGACGTCTACGGCCCCTACACCTCCCTCATCTCGATGAACCCGGTCAACGACTGCTGGTACGGCACCGACGGCGGCCCGATCCTGGGTGAGCAGCTCGGGCTGGGCGGCTACGGCGCCAAGGGCCTCGCGCTCGAGGCCGTGCCGATGGCCGACCCCGAGGTCGACTTCTCCGAGTACGACGGCGACGGCGACAACTACGTCGACTTCCTGATGATCGTGCACTCGGGCCGCGGCGCCGAGACCACCGGTGACCCCTGCGACGTGCACTCGCACCGCTTCGCCGGCCTCCTGCCGGCCCTCGTGGACGGCGCCCCGTCCGAGCCGACCCCGCTGTCCGCCGACGGCGTCCTCATCGGCCAGGCCCTGACCGTGCCCGAGATCGACGCCGGCATCGG
>JBFJMP010000300.1:0-3831 GCA_041633895.1 Nitriliruptoraceae bacterium | reverse complement strand
TCGTCCGTGGCGTCGACCTGCAGGTGCGGCGAGGCGAGATCGTCGCCGTGGCCGGCGTCGAGGGCAACGGGCAGACCGAACTCGTGCGGGCCATCACGGGCCTGGCCCACATCGCCGCCGGGACGGTCCATCTCGACGGCCGCGACATCACGGACGCGTCCCGCAAGGAGGTGCTGCGCGACGGGATCGGCCACGTCCCACAGGACCGCAATCGTGAAGGCCTCGTCGGCGGGTTCTCGATCGCCGACAACCTCGTCATCGCGGAGTGGGACCGCGAGCCCTTCGCCACACGCGGCATGCGCAACACGGGCGCCATCAACGCCCACGCGGAAGACGCCGTTCGCAACTACGACATCCGGACGCCGTCGATCCACACGTCGGCCGGCTCGCTGTCCGGCGGCAACCAGCAGAAGGTCGTCGTCGCGCGCGAGTTCGACCGCCCCAACGACCTGCTCGTCGCCGCCCAGCCGACGCGTGGTGTCGACGTGGGATCGATCGAGTACATCCACCGCCGCATCGTCGAAGAACGCGATCGGGGCGCTGCCGTCCTCATCGTCTCGTCGGAGCTCGACGAGGTGCTCGCCCTGGCCGACCGCGTCGCCGTCATGTTCCACGGCGAACTGCGGGGCCCGTTCCCGATGCCGCTCACCAAGGACGTCATCGGCCTGATGATGGCCGGCGAGTCGCCCGACGGACTTGTCGACACGGAGGCCCCCGAGTGACCGAGGCCACACCCCCTCCCGAACCGAACCAGACGACGACACCGGCCGAGGCCGAGCCCAACGGCTCCGCCACAGGCCTGCCGCGGATCATCCAGACGGTCACGAACGTCAACGTCCGGATCACCGTGCTCGCCATCATCACGGCGCTCGTCATCGGTGCGGTCCTCATCGCCCTGTCCGACGAACAGGCCCGGACCGCGTTGGGCTACGTCACCTCCAGGCCGGGCGACTTCTTCGACGCATCGTGGACCGCCATCGAGGAGGCCTACCGGGCGTTGTTCCGGGGCGCCTTCTCCTCCAACCGCGCACTGTCCGAGTCGCTCACGTCAGCGATCCCACTCGTCCTCGTGGGGCTCGCGGTCACGATTCCCCTGCGGGCGGGCATGTTCAACATCGGCGGTGAGGGACAACTCATCGCCGGGGGACTGGCCGCCGGCTTCGTCGGATTCGCCGTCACGGGCGTCCCGACCGTGATCCACCTCCCGCTCGCCGTCCTCGCCGGACTCGCTGCCGGGGCGGCCTACGGGTGGGTTCCGGGCATCCTCAAGTCGCGGACGGGGGCGCACGAGGTCATCACCACCATCATGCTGAACAACATCGCCATCTTCGTGGCGGAGTACCTGCTGACCACCTCGAGGTTCCAGGCACCGGGCCGGTCGGACCCGGTCTCACGTCCGGTGCTCGACAGCGCGAAGTTGCCACGCCTCCTGCCGGCCGACGACCTCCGCATCCACGCCGGCCTGGTCATCATGGTCATCGCCGCCATCGCGGCCTGGGTGCTCATCGAACGCTCCACGACCGGCATGGAGATCCAGGCGGTGGGCCTCAACCCACATGCCGCCACGTCGGCGGGGATGTCGGTGGGGCGCGTCACCGTGCTGGCCCTCGCCGTCGGCGGCCTGATGGCCGGACTCGGTGGCACCGGGCAGGTCCTCGGCCTCAACCACCGCCTCTCGACCGGCTTCTCCGGCGGGCTCGGCTTCGACGGCATCACCGTCGCCCTCCTCGGTCGAGGCCGGGTCGGGGGCACGGTCGCCGCGGGCCTGTTGTTCGGTGCCCTGCGCGCGGGAGGCCGGACCATGCAGGCCCAGAGCGGCACCTCGCTCGACCTCGTCACCGTGATCCAGGCGCTCATCATCGTGTTCATCGCCGCCCCCGCCCTCATCCGCGCGCTCTATCGCATCCGCGCCGAATCGACAGGCACCGTCGAGGTCAGCTCCGGGTGGACGTCATGAGCGCCATGGACACCGCACCGATCGACCTCCGTCGCCGCAACCGCCGCTTCGGCATCACGTCGCTGCTGCTCGCCCTCCTGCTCGGTTGGCCCATGGCGGCCAGCGGCAGCGGACTCGACGCAACGATGCGCATGTCGTCCAACCTGGCCGGCGGCTCCGGCTCGGACATCGGCGACCTGACCCTGCCGGTGTTCCCGGTGATCATCGTCCTGGCGCTCGTCGTCGCGGCGATCGGCGTGGTCCAGGTCGGACGCGGGTTCGACGACGAGGGCCGGACCACCATGGTCGTCGGCATCGTCTTCGCCCTGTTCATCGCCGGGTTCCTCGTGTGGGCCGCCCGCGGGGACACGCTCACCCTCGTCGACCTCGGGCGGGGCTCCCTGCGCGCCGCGGTGCCACTGTTGTTCGGGGCCCTGGCGGGCGTCCTGTGCGAACGCGCGGGCGTGATCAACATCGCCATCGAGGCCCAGTTCCTCCTGGGCGCCTTCACGGCCGTCGTGGTCGCGTCAGTGACCGACAGCGCCCTGATGGGCGCCGTCGGCGGCATCGCGGCGGGCGTCCTCGTCGCTGCCCTGCTCGCCGTCCTGTCGATCCGATACCGAACCGACCAGATCGTCGTGGGGGTCATCCTGATCGTCCTCGCGACGGGCCTGACAGGATTCTTCGCCTCCCAGGTCCTCGCCCCGTCACCGGACCTCAACACGCCGGCCAAGTTCCGGGCGATCGAGATCCCGATCCTGTCCGACATCCCCATCCTCGGACCGATCCTCTTCGACCACACCGCGTTGGTCTACGTCGCCCTGGGTGCCGTCGCGCTCCTGCAGTGGGGCCTGTTCAACACGCGCTGGGGGCTGCGCCTGCGGTCCGTGGGTGAGCACCCCAAGGCCGCGGACACCGTGGGCATCAAGGTGCTGGCGACGCGGTACCGCGCCGTCCTGCTCGGCGGCGTGCTCGCCGGGCTCGGCGGCACCTTCCTGTCGATCGACGCCGCCGCGTCCTTCACGGAAGGGATGTCCGGGGGCAAGGGCTTCATCTCCCTCGCGGCCATGCTGGCCGGGCGCTACAACCCGCGTGGAGCGCTCGGGGCGGCCCTGGTCTTCGGCTTCGCCGACGCACTGGCGACGTCGCTCCAGATCCTCGACGTCGGCGTGCCCTCCACCCTGTTGCTCACGGCCCCCTACGTCGCGACGATCTTCGTCGTGGCCGGGCTCGTCGGGAAGCTCCGGATGCCTGCAGCCGACGGCCAGCCGTACGTCACGGAGTGACCGGGAACGCCCGAACCCCACGATTCACGGCCCCAGGCCTGGCGGTGCTCGATACCCTGCGTGTCACCCTCGCTACCGTGAGTCGTTGAGGCGGTCGACCGACTGGACGCCGCAGCGGCTCCTCGGTCGCCCCCCAGGAGGTGCCATGCTCGAGACGTCCACGTCGACTGCAACCATGCTCGGCGGCGATCTGATCGCCGCGTCCACCGCGGACGTCGGGCAACGACGAGAACGTCAACGGCTGTCTCGCCTGCGCGTCGTCTTCGCCCTGTTCGTCGTGCCGTTCGGCTACCTCTGGTACCGCATCCTCACGGGGGATGCGTTCAACGTCTTCGCCCTGCCGGCGATGCCCGAGGACCCGATCCTCTACGTGATCCCGCTGATGTTCGTGCTGGCCCTCGGGATCATGGTGGCCATGCCGCTCATGAGTGGCCGTTCGCCCCACGTGCAGTACACGCCGGAACAGATCGACGTCGGCTTCGACGACGTCATCGGCAACGAACCGATCAAGGAAGAGGTCCTCCGGACCCTCAACACCTTCCTCGGCTACGCCACCTACCGCGACAAGCTGGGCGGCACACCACGTCGCGGTCTGATGTTCGAGGGCCC
>JBFJMP010000299.1:0-3835 GCA_041633895.1 Nitriliruptoraceae bacterium | reverse complement strand
TGGCCGCGATCCGGTCCGCGCCCGTCGCCACGTCGTCGAGGACGTCGAGGGTCTGGTCCACGATCCCCGCGATCGCGCCGAGGCGACCGGCGTGGGCCGCAGCCACGGCGCCCGGCGCCGCGACCAGCAGCGGGACGCAGTCGGCCACCATCACCGCGAGCGCACGACCGGGCTGGTCGGACACGAGCGCGTCGGAGTCCGGGGCCTGTGCACCCGCCGGGACGCCGTCACCGACGACGGTCACCGTGCTGCCGTGGACCTGTCGCATCGTGTGGACGTCACGCGCGTCGAGGCCCATGGCCCCGTACGCCGCGTGCCGGTCGGCCGCGAGCCGCGTCGGCTCGTGTGGGCGCCGTGCCGACAGGTTGCCGGCCTCGCCGATCCGGGGGCGTGCGTCATCCAGTGCACGCCCGGTGAACCAGGCACGCACGCCCCGACGCAGCGGGACCGGCTCGACCAGCGGTGGCACGGGACTCAGCGCAGGAAGGACGGGATGTCGAGGTCGTCGTCACCCTCACGCGGCTGCGAGAACGGCGCGGGCTCCGAGCGGAACACGTCGTCCACGTCGTCGTCCTCGGCGTCGTTGACCGCCTGCAGGTGCGGACGCTCCTCGGGCTCGGCCGGGGCGGCCGAGGTGAGGATCGCACCCTCCTGCGCCACGGGGCCCTCCCACTTGTCGAACCCAGCGGCGATGACCGTGACCTTGACCTCGTCACCCAGCGAGTCGTCGATGACGGAACCGAAGATGATGTTGGCCTCGGGGTGCGCCGCCTTCGTGATGATGTCGGCTGCCTCCGACACCTCGAACAACCCGAGGTCGCTGCCACCGGCCAGCATCAGCAGGACGCCACGCGCCCCGTCGATGGAGGCCTCGAGCAGCGGCGACGAGATCGCGGCCTTGGCGGCCTCGAGCGAGCGGTTGTCGCCGCGCGCCGTGCCGATGCCCATGAGCGCGGACCCGGCGTCCTTCATGACGGTGCGGACGTCGGCGAAGTCGAGGTTGATCAGGCCCGGCGTCATGATGAGGTCGGTGATGCCCTGGACGCCCTGAAGCAGGACCTCGTCGGCCATACGGAACGCCTGGACCACCGACGTGTCGCCGTCGGCGATCTGGAGGAGGCGGTCGTTCGGGATGATGATGAGCGTGTCGACCTCGTCCTTGAGCTCGGCGATGCCCTGCTCCGCCTGCACCGAACGCTTGCGACCCTCGAACGAGAACGGCCGCGTCACGACACCGATCGTGAGGGCGCCGATCTCCTTGGCGACCTTGGCCACGACCGGAGCACCACCGGTACCGGTGCCGCCACCCTCACCACTGGTGACGAAGACCATGTCGGCTCCCTTGAGGACCTCCTCGATCTCGTCGCGGTGGTCCTCGGCCGCCTGGCGGCCGATCTGGGGCTCGGACCCGGCACCGAGGCCGCGGGTCAGGTCACGGCCGATGTCGAGCTTCACGTCCGCGTCGGACATGAGCAGGGCCTGGGCGTCCGTGTTGATGGCGATGAACTCCACGCCGCGAAGGCCGGCGTCGATCATGCGGTTCACGGCGTTGACGCCGCCGCCACCGATGCCCACGACCTTGATGACCGCGAGGTAGTTGGTCGGATTGGTGGCCATGCGGCCCTCCTTGGATGGTGGTCCTGCGCAGCGGGCTGCGGGATCGAGGATCGGTGGGTCGGACGCTTGCACGGTCCGAGGGGTGGTGCTAGCGTTTCCCTCAACCTCAAGTAGAGGTCTAGTTTGCTGCGCCAGCGTGTCAGCAGCGGACGCTAGAGGTGAGGTCGAGGCCCGTCAAGCACGGGCACTGTCCCTTCGTTCCTGCAATCGTCGGGAACGGTCCGACCATCACGGTCGATGACGGACCTCACGGGACCACGACAGGGCGTGACGGCACCCGCACGTCGATTGCCGTCACCGGCGTCGAGCCCACGTCCTCGAGCACGGCTCCGAGCGAGCGCGCCTTCTCGTCGATCCGCTCCGCACGCCCGAAGCGGACGACGACGCCGCTGACCAGGTGCAGCTCGAGGTCGTCGGCGGCCACGGCCACATAGCGGTCGACGAGGGACCGCAACGGTCCCGGCAACCCGAGCAGCGCCGCATGGGCGTTCGCCAGCGACGGGGACACGTCGACCCCGCGCCCCAGCGCCGGCAGCGAACCACGGACCTCGATGACCGGCAGCCCGTCCTCGCTCCCCTCGGCGATGACGACGCCGTCACCGTCGACCAGCATCGTCCCCCGCGGGCCCCGTGCGACGGCGATCGGCGTGCGCTCGCGCACCGCGATCACCACGGTCAACGGATCGGCCCGATGCACGGTCGCGTCGGCCACCAGGGGCAACGCCTCGACGCGTTCCTCTGCCGGTCCGAGGCGCAACCTCAGCGTCGAGGTGCCGAGCTCCAGATCGGCAGCCTCGCGCACTTCCAGGGCGCTCAGGCGATCGATCCCCTCCACCCGCACCTCGGCCAGGGCGACCAGGTCGGAGCGGTCGATGGCCGCGACGACCAGCGCCAGCGCCAGCAGCACCACGACGAGGATGGTGCGGCGCAGGCGTCGCCGTCGACGGTCGTCGCGGACCTCGGCGCGCCGCTTGGCGATGCGATCGTCGACCATCACCACGCCCCCGTCCCCCGGACCACGACCTCGGGCACGAGGTCGATTCCCGCGGACTCCCGAACGCGCGTCCGGACCTCGTCGATCAGCGCCAGCACGTCCGCGGCGCGGGCGCCCGGCTGCGTGACGATGAAGTTCGCGTGGCGTTCCGACACCTGGGCGCCTCCGATCCGCAAGCCCTTGGCGCCGGCCGCGTCGATGAGTCGCCCGGCCGAGTCGCCCGGCGGGTTCGTGAACACCGAGCCGCAGTTCGGTTCGTTGAGAGGCTGGTGCTCGCGACGCCAGGCGCGGATCTCGGCGATCTCGTCGCGGACCTCGTCGGGCGCCGCGGACTCGAAGGCGAGGGTGGCCGCGACCACGACCCCGTCCGTCGGCAGATCACTGTGTCGATACCGCAGTCCAAGTGCGCTGGGCGCCCACACTTCCCGCACCCTCGACCCGAGGCGGAACACCTCAACCTCAACCAGAGCCTGAGACATTTCGCCACCGTGGGCCCCGGCGTTCATGCGCACCGCCCCGCCGAGCGAGCCCGGCACGGCCGCCGCCCAGGCGAACCCGCCCAGCCCGGCGTCGGCCACCCGGACGCTCAGCGCGGGCAGTGGCTCGGCCGCGCCGGCCCGCACCCGCCCGCTGGCCGGGTCGATCTCGACCCCCCGGAAGCCACGCCCGAGGACGATGGCGATCCCGTCCCAACCGAGGTCCCCGATCAACAGGTTGGAGCCGCGGCCGACCACGAGGGTGGGGACCCCGTACGCCTCCGCGGCGCGGCCGACGACCGCGAGGTCCTCGTCGGACTCGGCACGGACGAGGGCCCGCACCGGACCGCCGACGCGCAGGGTGGTCAACGCTGACAGCGGGGCGCCGGGCGTGACCTCGCCACGGCAACCGGCCATCAGCTCGTCGACGAGGGCATCACCCACGATCGCCCCGCAGGCGCCCGACCAGTGCCGGTCCGACCTGGGACACGTCCCCGGCCCCCGTCACCAACACCATGTCCCCGGGCCGGACCAGGTCGGCGAGTTCGTCGACCACGTCCGCGAGGTGGGGGTGGTACTGCACGCGGGCACCCGCTTCCTCGGCCGCGTCGGCGACCAGCCGTCCCGACACGCCCGGCTCGGGTGCCTCGGAGGCGGCGTACACGTCCGTGACCAGGACGACGTCGGCCGCAGCCGCGGCACGTCCGAGCTCGGGACCGAGCACACGCGTGCGGCTGTAGCGGTGGGG
>JBFJMP010000298.1:0-3841 GCA_041633895.1 Nitriliruptoraceae bacterium | reverse complement strand
GCAGGAGCAGCAGGTCACGCAGGTACGACCCGAACTCGTCGAGGAAGCGGTGGTAGCCGGAGGACCGCAGGTCCCGCTGGGCGCGCTTGTGACGCGCTTGCAGCCGCCGGACCGTCGCCTTCGGGATGTCGCTGACGTCCTCGACCCCGTGGTCCTCGGCAAGCCGGAGCAGGTGGCGTTCGTGTGCGTCGTCCAACGCCTGCGACGACTTCTGCGCCCACGCGAGCACGTCGCGCACCACCGCGGTGGCTGCACCCGGTCCCTGGTCCGCGAGGCGGCGGATCGTGTCGAGGTGGCGCGTCCGCGCCGTGTCGGGGATCGTGCGCACGCCCTCAGTCCGTTCCGGGTCGAACGTCTCGGCGTCCGTGCACCCGCACGGGGGCTTGCCGCGGCGGAGCTTGGGCGGGCCCTTGAACGTCTCCCCACACTGCGTGCAGGTGCACGGGTGCTCGCGGCACCAGGTCGGCACCGTCAGGTCCGTGCCGACGGCCAGCACGCGCCCGCACTCCGGGCACTCGCGCGACGCCAACGCGGCGAGCCGGTCCGGCGAGCCGGTCGCCACACGCACCAGCGCGGCGCGGCGTTCCTCGGGCACCTCGAGGAGTGCCGCACGCGCGAGCAGGTCCCGCGGCCCCCACGTCACCATGTCGAGCCGGCGGCAGCGCGACAGGATCGTGTCGAGCATGGCCTGGTCGTCCTCGACCTCGAGCAGCCACACGGTCGACGGCGGCGGCTCCTCCAGGGCCTTCAGGAAGGAGTTCTGGGCGGACTCGTTCATGCGGTCCGCGGCCACGATGCGGATGATCCGGCGGCGCCCCTCACTCATCGTGCGTGACGCGGTGTGGATCCACTCGTCGCGGACGCTGGCGACGAGGTGGTTGGCGCCCTCGGGTTCGAACGTGACGAGGGCGCTGTGGGAGTCGCGCTGCACGCGGTTGCAGGTCGCGCAGACCTGACAGGGGATGCCGTCGGCCGGGTTCTCGCAGTTCAGCGCAGCGGTCAGCACCTTCGCGATCTCGCGCTGGCCGACGCCCTGCGGCCCCACGAGCACGAAGGCGTGGCCGACCTCGTCGCGTGCGACCGCCGTCCGCAGCGCCTCCGACGCCGCCGACTGCGCGGTGTGCTCCCAGGTCAGCACTACAGGACCTCGTTGGCGAGCGCCATTCGCGCCAGCACGGCGTCGCGGATCCGGGCGTGCAGGTCCTCGGCCGGCAGGCTCGCGTCCAGCAGCAGGTAGCGGTCCGGTTCCTGGGCCGCACGCTGGCGGAAGGCCTGGTTGACGCGCCGGTGGAAGTCCAGGCCGGCGGACTCGAGGCGGTCCTTGTCCTCGCCCGCGCGCCGCAGGCCCTCGACCGGGTCGATGTCGAGCACGACCACCAGGTCGGGCAGCACCTCGCCGGTGGCCCAGCGGTTCAGCTCGGCGATCTGGACGTCACCGAGGTCGCGCGCGACGCCCTGGTAGACCACCGACGAGTCGATGTAGCGGTCGCACAGCACGACGTGCCCCTTGTCGAGGGCTGGCACGATCACCTCGTCGACGTGCTGGGCGCGTGCGGCGGCGTAGAGCAGCGCCTCGGCCCGCTCCCCCATCTCGGCGGAGGCCGGGTCGAGCAGGATGCGTCGCACCTTCTCGCCGATGGCGGTGCCGCCCGGTTCTCGGGTCACGGTCGCGTCGAAGCCCGCCCGTTCGACCGCACCCCGCAGCAGGCGCACCTGCGTGGACTTGCCGGCTCCCTCGCCGCCCTCGAAGGACACGAAGAGCCCGGCCCCGACGCGCGTCGGGGTGCCACCGTCCGTGAGGTTGAGGTCCTCCTCCGCGGCCACGACGCTGTGGATCGCGCGGTACGTGTAGACGGCGCCCGCCACGGTGACGAGGCCGGCGGCCATCAGCGTCAGTCGCACCGGACCCAGGGCGTACTCGGACACGGCGATGTCACCCTCGACGCCGAACACGCCCGGGATCAGCGGCCCGAGCACGAGGCCCGCGAACATCGCGCCCCGCACCCCCGTGTTGAACGCCGCCATGGTGCGACCACGGATCGCATCGTGGCTGTGGTCCTGCAGCATCGTGTAGCCGGCGATGAAGGCGATCCCGCCACCGAACCCGGTCACGCCGGCGAGCAGCGACCCGAGCAGCAGCGTCGGCATGAGCGACGTGGCCATGAGGCCCGTCCCCGCCAGCATCAGCGCCGGCGCGAAAATCTTCTCGCGGGTGACGCGTTTCTCGAGCGGGCCCGCGACGACGATGCCGGCGATCAGCCCGGTGCCCAGGAAGCCCTGCAGGAAGCCGAGGCCGGAGTCGCCGCCGCCCACGATGGCGACGAACAACTCACCCAGGCCGAGCGCCGCGCCAGCCCCGAGGAAGGCGCCGGCCACGCCGAACACCAGCGCCCGGATGACGGGCTTGTTGGCGATGAAGCGCAGTCCCTCGACCAGTTCCGCCCACGCGCCGGGGCGGTCGGTCTCGTCGTGGACGCGCGGGACGCGGACGTCGATCCCTCGCAGGCGCGACAGGAACAGGGCGGACACGAAGTAGGTCGCGGCGTCGAACCACAGGGCCACGGCCAGCGGGTTGTCGGCGATGAACGAGCCCTCGGGCGCGAACGTCACGCCGAGGTAGACGAGCCCGGCGTACGCGAACCCACCGATCGGCATCGTCCCGTAGGTCGACACCATGGACAGCTGGTTGGCGAACGTCAGGTGCTCCTCGGGCACCAACTGCGGGACGATGGCGTCCTTGGCCGGGATGAACACGGTGGACATGACCTCGACGAAGATCGTCACGAGGATCAGGGTCGAGAAGTCGTCCACGAACGGCAGGGCGAGGAAGATCACGCCGCGCACGAGGTCGGTCCCGACCAGCAGTTGGCGTCGGTTCCAGCGGTCGGCGAGCACGCCGGCGACCGGGCCGAGGAGCATGGCCGGGACGATGCGGGCGGCCATGACCGACGCCAGCGCGAACGCCGTGGCGCGCGAGGCAGGCAGGATCGCCTCGGTCAGGGCCAGGATCGCGACCAGACCGATCCAGTCACCAACCGCTGTCGCGATGTTCGCGTACAGCAGGTGACGGAACGGCGAGCGCATCACGGCGCGCCACGACGAGTCCCTTGAGCGAAAGTCCGTCGGCACGGCGACGGGTTGTTTGTCGTCCACGAGCGCAGCCTAACAGCGGGTGACCGGCCCCCTCGGACGGCCGTGCGTGGGTCTCAGGAGGACGTCAAGGGGCCGCCTTCTTGGCCCCCGCCGCCTTCTTGGCCGCCTTCTTCTTGGACGCCGCCGCTTTCTTGGCCGCCGCCTTCTTGGCCGCCGGCGCCTTCTTGGCCTTCTTCGGCTTCGGCTTCGGCTTGCGCGTCTCGACGAGCTGCAGCTCGAAGGGCCCCGGGATCTCGTCGGGCACCGACAGCGGCGTCCCACCGAGTTCGGGGTCGTAGGCCGGGCTGCCCGGGACGACCTCGATGGCGACGACCTCGGGCAGGTCGAAGTCATCCGCCTCGAACACGTGCTCCAGGGTCGGGCCCGTGCAGACGACCGTCGGGACCTTGCGGTTCTTCGGCGGCTTGCGCAGCGGCGCCTTGCACTCCGGGCACGGCTGGGCCAGCGGCAGCGCCCAGATGGCGAACTGGTCGTCGGGGTAGCCGGTGGACCCGAGGAACGGCTTGCCGTAGCGGGACGTGCGCTTCTCCATGAACGCGGAGCTGCTGGTGGGCGAGCGGAACGCCTTCACCTCGCCGTCGGCGTCCTTGTAGACGGCGCGGTGCTGGACGTTCGTGATGCCCTTGCACTTGGGGTAGTTCTCGCAGCCGTAGAAGCGCCCGAAGCGCCCCGTCTTGGGGATCATCAT
>JBFJMP010000297.1:0-3867 GCA_041633895.1 Nitriliruptoraceae bacterium | reverse complement strand
CCCACCGGCAGGCCCGCGGAGCCCTTCTCGTTGGACTTCGCCAGGCGTTCGACCACGTCCAGGCCTGGCCGACGTTCCGTCTCCTCACCGACGCGCACGGTCGTGACCGGCACCACACCGGCGGGCAGACCGGTCAGGTTGGCGAGGAACGTGGTCGAGCTGGCGAACATCATGTCGCGGAACGACCCATGGGTGAGGGCCGGAAGGGCGTGGGGCGGGTAGAGCAGGATGTCCGGACCGGCGTGGAACGACTGCGCGAGGCGCCGGAGCAGGTCCTGGCGCTCCCCCAGCAGGTCGGAGTACTCGTAGAAGGACTTCGCCCCGCCGACGCTGGCGAGCACGGACACGCCGTCGCCCAGCGGACCCGCGACGCGCGCGGCACCGCGGGCAAGTGACCGCGGCGCGCGACCGGCCGTCGTCAGGAACTTGATGACCGGTGACATCGGGTCGTCACCGACCTGCTCGCGCAGGTGCCGGAAGCCGTCGCCCCCGATGAGGCCGGCGTAGAGGCGGACGACGTGTTGCGCGCTCGGCGCGTCGAACGCCACCTGGCGCGCCCCGGCCGCCGCCAGCGCCCGCGCGGCCTCCTCGACGGCGCGACGGACCGCCGGGGACGCAGCGACGCCGCCGTCGTCCGTCACCGTGGCGAACGTCAACCCACTCACGTCGACGGCATCGGGATCGGCCCAGGCCACGGGTGGGACGAACGGCTCCTGTGGCAGGTCCGCACCGGCGCCGACGAACACCTCGAAGCCGAGGGCCACGTCCGCGACCGTGCGCGCCATCGGACCGACCTGCGGGACGATGGCCTCCTGCCAGCCCGGCAGGTCTCGGGGATTGTCGTCCCACGGCAGGCGATGGGACGTCGGCTTGATCGTCGCATGCCCGCAGTAGTGGGCCGGCACCCGCAGCGAGCCACCGATGTCGGCCCCGAGGCCGAACGGCGTGCCCCGGGCACCGAGCAGCGCACCCTCGCCGCCCGATGATCCGCCCGGGGTCCGGTCGACGTCGTACGGGTTGTTCGTGCGGCCGAAGATCGGGTTGTGGGTCTCGGTCTCCATCAGCATGACCGGGGCGTTGGTCTTGACGAACGGGATGGCCCCGGCCGCCCGCAGCGCGGTGACGACGGGTCCCTCGCGGTCGGCCCGGTGCGACGCCCGCGACACCAGCCCCCACGTGGTCGGCAGGCCCTCCACGTGGAACTGGTCCTTGATCGACACGGGCAGGCCGTGCATCGGCCCGAGGTCGAGGCCGCGTGCGACGGCATCGTCCGCGGCCGCCGCCTCCTCGCGCGCCTCCTCGTACCGGCGCGCGGTGACGGCGTTGATCGTGGGTTCCACCGCCTCCGTCCGCGCGATCAGGGCATCCAGGACCTCACGCGAGGAGGCCGTCCCGGACCCGATCAACGAGATCAGTTCGCGTGCACTGCGGTCATGGAGTTCGGGCATCGGTCGGCCTCCGGTCGGAGGCGCAAGCCTAGGCGTCGCCCCGACGGCCGCTGCCGATCGTGACCACACGGACGGGTGACAGACGGCGGCCAGCCACGTAGGCTGCATACCGGTCGGTATCTCAGATGCCGACAGACACGGGAGTTGCATCGTGGACCACACCTGGGACCTGCTCATCACGGGGGGCCTCGTCTTCGACGGGCACGGCACGCCGCCCGTGCGCGAGGACGTGGCGATCAGCGACGGTCGCGTGGTCGCGCGCGGGGTGGACCTCCCCGCTGCCGATGCCGCCGAGGTCATCGACGCGACGGGGCGCTGGGTGCTGCCCGGCCTGCTCGACATCCACACCCACGTGGACCTCGAGGTGGAACTCGCCCCTGCGTTGACGGAGGTCGTCCGCCACGGGACGACCACGACGATCATGTCCAACTGCTCGTTGGGCCTGGCCTTCGGCAACCAGCGGACGGACGACCAGGACCCGATCGTCGACTGCTTCGCGCGGGTGGAGAACATCCCCAAGCACGTGCTCGAGGCCGTCGCCGAGAAGGCCGACTGGGACGACCCGCGCGGCTACCTCGAGCACCTCGACACGCTGCCCCTGGGCGCGAACGTCGTGCCGATGGTCCCCCACTCGATGCTGCGCATCGAGGCGATGGGCCTGCAGGACTCGATCTCCCGCGACCCCAGTGAGGCCGAGCTCGCACACATGGAACGCCTGCTCGACGACGCGCTGGCCGCTGGCTTCGTCGGCTTCTCGACGGACGCCCTGCCCTTCCACTACCTGGCGAACGACCCGAACCGCCAGAAGAAGATTCCGACGCAGTGGACGACGTGGGGCGAGCTGCGCCGCCTCGTCGAGACGCTGCGACGCCATGACCGGGTGTGGCAGGCCACGCCGCCCAAGGACTCCCCGCTCGACACCCTGCGCACCTTCCTGATGTCCGCTGGCCGTGGCCGCGGTCGTCCGGTGCGGATGACCGCCGTCGCGGCGCTCGCGGTCGAGTCCAACCATAGCCTCGTGCGCCTCGCCCGGCTCGCCAGCCGGATCGTCAACTCGAAGGCCGCCAACGGCCACTTCCGCATGCAGGCGCTCGCCGCGCCGTTCCGCGTGTGGGGCGACGGCCCGATCACCCCGCAGTTCGAGGAGATCGAGACCCTGCGACGCCTCAACGAGCCGGACCTCGAGGACGTCGAGGCACGCCGCGCGATCCTCGACGACCCGGCGTGGCAGGCCGAGTTCCGCGCCATGTGGGCCGAGGGCAAGGACGGCCGCGGCCTCGCCGGCCTGCGCCGTCGCCTGAAGGCGGAGGACTACACGATCACCCGCGACCTCGACGACATGGTCGTGGACGGCGTGACGCCCGTCGCCGCCTGGGACGGGATCAGCCTCGGCGAGGTCCGCCGCCGTGCCGACGCGTTCCAGGGCGGCACGTACGTCACCGCCGACGCCGAGGAGCAGGCCGCCTACGAGGCGATGCCCACGATCGGGGGCGACGACGCGACGCTGCTGATCCACCTGTTCCGGACCTACGACACCGGCCTGCGCTGGTACATGATCTCGGCGAACCGCGACCCCGAGCAGTTGGCCGAGGCCCTGTTCCACGAGGCGTTCCTGCCGGGCTTCAACGACAGCGGTGCCCACCTCACGAACATGGCCTTCTACGACGCGAACCTGAAGGGTCTGCGCCTCGCGGCACTGCAGGGACTGGACATGGTCGCGTACCACGTCCGCCGACTGACCAGCGACCCGGCCGAGTTCTTCGGCATCGACGTCGGGACGCTCGACATCGGTGCCCGTGCCGACGTCGCCCTGGTCGACCCGGAGGCACTGCTCGCCTGGGACACCGAGTCGACGTACGAGTACACGTACCGCGAGGACTTCGCCCACGAACAGATCGTCAACCGCCCGCCCGACGTCGTGCGCGACGTCGTCGTCGGCGGCCGTCACGTGTGGCGCGACGGTCAGGCGGGCGACGCGCTCGGCGTCGAGAAGGCCGGGACCGTGCTGACGGCCTCCTGAGGCCCATGCCGCCCCCGGCTACCGCGCCTCCCCGACGCTGAACGCGTCGGCAGACGCACCTTCGGGCATCGCCAGGACGTCCGCCGGATTCGACCGGTCCGCGGGCAGGCGCACGACGAACAGCGCACCACCATCGTCCGGTGCGCGGTGCTCGACCTCGCCACCGGAACGCCGTGCGAGGTCCCGCACGAGGTGCAACCCGAGCCCGATCCCGCCGTCGCGTCGCCACGTGTGGCGGGGCGACTGCCAGTAGCCCTCGAACAGGTGGTCGCGCACGTCGTCGCGAACACCGTCGCCGTGATCACGCACGTGGATCTCCACGTGGTCGCCGCATCCTCGCGCCACGACCTCGACGGGCGGACGGCCGTACTTCGCAGCGTTGTCCAGCAGGTTGGCGAT
>JBFJMP010000296.1:0-3887 GCA_041633895.1 Nitriliruptoraceae bacterium | reverse complement strand
TTGGGCCGCCGACAGCTGTCCCGCAACGAGGACCGCCCCGGGCCGCTCGGCCAGGATCGCGTCGACGTCGTCCCCGACCGCCACCACCCGGTCCGCGGGTCGCAACCGCTGCACCAGGCCGACGACGAAGCCGTCGAGCCCCACACAGGCAATCACGGCCACCTGGATGCCCCCAGCGCTGTCGACGTCCGCGCAGCCTACGCCGCCACGCGATCCGCCCGGCAGTAGCCTCGCCCTCCCCTGTGTCGAGGCCCTCACATGACCAGTTCCGACGTGACGACCGCCGCGGTGACCCTGCCGGTGCTCGAGGCCGTCTCCGCGCCCGTGCGCGACCGCGCCGGCACCGCGCTGGTGGTGCCCGTCTTCCGTGGTGGCATCACCGGCCCCGGAGCAGATGCCGCGCTCCGCGACATGGGCCTCGACGAGGTCCCGAGGTCGGCGGCCTTCCGCGCGCGGCCCGGCGAACTGCAGGTGCTCGCGGCCGCAGGAGACGGCCCGGACGTGGTCGCCTTCGCCGGGCTCGGCCGGATGGACGAACTGCAGCCGTCACGCCTGCGTGAGGTCGGCGGCGCGGTCACCCGCGCCCTCGGCGACCGCACGCGCCACCTGACGACCACCCTGGCCCTGACGGACCCCGCCGCCGACTTCCTCCGGGCCCTCGCCGAAGGACTGCTCCTCGGCGCCCACCGAGACCGGCGCCGGCGCTCGACTGGCACCGAGCCGCGCCTGGAGTCCATCTCCGTGGTCGTTCCCAGCGGCCTGATGGACACGGCGCCCGCGGTCTTCGAACGTGCACGCGTGCACGTCCTCGCCCAGCTCGCGGCGGCCCGGCTCGTGACGATGCCTGCCGGTGACCTCGGCCCCCAGGACGTCGTCGACTGGGCGCACGACAACCTCCCTGACTCCCTCGACATCGAGGTCTGGGACGAGGATCGACTGGCCAGCGAGCGCTGCGGCGGCCTGATCGCCGTGGGCAAGGGATCCGCGCGGCCACCGCGGCTGCTGATCGTCCGCCACGAGCCGGACAACCCCATCGCGTCCGTCGCCCTGGTCGGCAAGGGCATCATCTTCGACAGCGGCGGCCTGAGCCTCAAGTCCCCTGACGGGATGATGACGATGAAGGACGACATGGGCGGTGCAGCCGCCGTCCTCGGCGTCATGACGGCCCTGGAGTCGCTGGCCCCGCGAATCGCCGTCACGGGCTACTGCGCCCTGGCCGAGAACATGCCGTCAGGGTCGGCCCAGCGCCCCGGCGACATCTTCACGGCCCGCAACGGCAAGACGGTCCAGGTGCTGAACACCGACGCCGAGGGGCGTCTCGTCCTCGCGGACGCGCTCAGCGTGGCCGCCGAGCAGGAACCCGACGCGATCGTGGACATCGCGACCCTCACGGGCGCCGTCACCCACGCCGTCGGACGGCGGGCGACCGGCGTGTTCGGCAACGACGACGACCTGTTGCGACAGATGCTCGGCGCGGCCGAGTCGGCCGGCGAGTCCACGTGGCACCTGCCGTTGTGGGACGACCTGCGTGGCGACCTCGAGTCGGACATCGCCGACCTCGACAACATCGCGCGGGAGAACCGCGCGGGCGCGACCATCGCCGCCCTGTTCCTGCAGGAGTTCGTGGACGACGTGCCGTGGCTGCACCTCGACGTCGCCGGATCGGCGTGGCGGGACACGGCCAGCATGCACCTGCCGTCCCACGGCACCGGGGTGCCGGTGCGCACGCTCCTGCGGTGGCTCGAGGCGAGCGCTGGCTGACGTCAGACAGACGGGCCCGGCTCGGGTTGCGCCTGCTCCTCGCCGTCGGCCGGCTCGGTTGCGGTCGGGGCGTCCGCCGTCGTGGCCGTGTCGGCCTCGGCGATGCCGAGCTTGGACCGCATCTCGGACAGACGACGTTGGGCGTCGACGTTGCGCTGGGCCTGCTCGACCTCGAGCATGCGGGACTCGACGGTGGAGCCCTCGAGCTCGGCGCGTCCCTGGGCCTTGGCCAGCCGCGCCTCGATCTTGTCCTGCACCTCGGTGAACGTCGGCGAGTCCTGACCGACGGTCTCGGACAGGGAGGCCATCGCCTCGTTCATCTGCTCCGACATCTTGGCCTGATCCAGCTGGCTGAGCAGCTTCTGCTTCTCGGACAGCTTCTTCTGGAGCGTGGCGGAGTTCTGGGCCACGGCGTTCTTGGCCTGGTCGCTGGCCTGCACGGCCTGCAGGTGCATGCCCTTGAGTGACTCGACCTCGGCCTCGACCGTGATCAGCTTCGTGGCGATCGTCTCGGCCGCGCGCTCGTACTCGCCTGCCTTTGCCTCGTCACCGCCCTTGCGTGCCTCGTCCGCCATGAGCAGCGCCTGCTGGGCGTTGGCGTTGAGCTGTTCGAGCTCGGTCATCGCCCGGTCCAGCTTGGACTCGGTCTGCTTCTGGTTCGCGATGACGTTCGCGGCCTGCTCCTTGAGGCGGCGGTGCTGCTCCTGCGCCTCCTGGATCGCCTGTTCGAGCTGGACGCGCGGATCCGCCATCTCGTCGAACTTCATGCCCAGCGAGGTCCGGATGTAGTTCCAGAACCGCTTGAAGATGTTCCCCTGTGCCATGGTGTGCCCTTCGTGCGTCGTAGGCGTTCTATCAGGTGGGGGCGGACGTCTCTTCGAGAGCGACCCGCAAGGACTCCATCTCCGTCACGATGGCATCGACGTCCGAGCCGAGGCCACCCACTTCGGCGCTGTCGCCAGCCCGCAGCGACAACTCCACGGCCCGTGCGACGGACTCGTCGAGGCGAGCGTCGAGCAACCGCAGGCGATCGCGCGTGTCGCGGGACACGTCGGCGATCCGGCGGGTCGAGGCGAGCTGGGACCGGAGTGCGCTGGCCGTCTGTTCGAGGCGGGCGTCACCAGCGCGTGGGCCGGCCAGTTCGGCCTCGACCTCTGCGAGGCGCTTCTCGACCTCGCCGAGCGGTTCGAGTTCGCGCAAGGCGTCCTCCAACGCCTGCGCATGACGGGCCACGCGCCCCGATTCACGCACGCCCTCCGCGATCCGGTCGCCGATCTGCAGCAGTCGCGTGCGCAACGGTCCGGGCGCGGCGCCCCGAACGGCGCGGTCGTAGCGCTTGCGAGCGACCTCGGCCTCGGTGACGAAGTCCCGCCACGGGGAACGAAGGCCGGTCAGGTCGACCTGGGGTCGGCGCGGAGCACGGGGCAGTTGGGCGTAGGTCGCCCCGGCGTGGGCGAGGACACCCGCCACCACGGCGACGGGGATCGCCACGCCGGTTCCGATCCCGAGCGCCGCGATCGCGGCACCTGCCAGCATGGATCCCGGCGACGTGATCGCGTGTGCGCCTGCCTTCGTGAGCAGCCGGTCCCGGAGCCCCGCCATCAGAAGTTCGAGATGACCGACGTGAAGACCTTGTTGATGGTCGCCGGGTCCGAGGCGTCGTAGGCGCGGGCGTTCGTGGCTTCGGCGATCCGCTCCAGCGTGTTCAGGTCCGCATCGCCGCCGTAGGCGATGGTGAACACCCGGACCGGCTGCGACTGGCGCCCCTCGCTGCCGATCTCCAGCGCGCTGAGCAGCCCCGACAGGTCGTCGTTGAAGTCCTCGTTGCGACCGTCCGTCAGCAGGACCACGGCGTTGATGGCCGCCGGGTCGTAGTCCGCGACCATCTGTTCGTACGACGCCTGGGTGACCGTGTACAGCGGCGTTCCCGACGTCGGTACGAGGGACCGGATCCGCGTGCGCAGCGCCTCGGCCGACTGCCCGATGGGCTCGATCGGCACGACGTCCACGTACTCGGGGTGTTCGGCCGGCCCGATGTCGGAGCTGAAGATGCGCAGGCCGACCGCGTCCTGCGGTGCGAACTGGTCGAGCGCCGTGATCGCCGCTTCCTTGGCCAGGTCGAGCTT
>JBFJMP010000295.1:0-3902 GCA_041633895.1 Nitriliruptoraceae bacterium | reverse complement strand
TGCGCGACCTGCCACACCCCGATCCAGACCACCGGCGCGCACGAGATCAGCGTGCTCGCCGACCAGGAGATCCGTCCGTACACGGACCTCCTGCTGCACGACATGGGACCCGGTCTCGCCGACGGCCGCCCCGACGGCCTGGCCACCGGCACCGAGTGGCGCACGCCCCCGCTGTGGGGCATCGGCCTCGTCGAGGCCATCAACGGCCACACGCGCTACCTCCACGACGGCCGCGCCCGCGACCTCGAGGAGGCGATCCTGTGGCACGGTGGTGAGGCCGACTCCGCACGCGAGGCGTTCATGGCCCTCGCCGCGGCGGACCGGGCCGCCCTCCTGCGCTTCCTGACCTCGCTGTGACGGAGTCCCCCTGATGATGCGTTCCCGCCTGCTTCCGACTGCGCTGGTCGCTGCTCTCGCCGTGACGGCCTGCACCTCGGATGGGTCGTCCGGCGCGGACGCAACGCCCGCGGCGACCGCGACCGCCGACGCGGCCACCGACCGCGCCGTCGCGGTCGTGGACTTCGTCGCGTCGGTCGTCGTGCCCTACCAGCGCGAGGCCGCGTCGACGGCGGCGGAGCTCGAGCAGGCCGTCGTCGACCTGTGTGCGGCACCGTCTGCCGACGCACTGGATGCGGCACGTGCGGCGTGGTCGGCCACGGACGTCGCACGGGCGGCGGCGCGCATGGCCGGACCTGGACCGACGATGGATCGCACCTCGGTGGCCGACATCGACTGGCCGACCGACGCGACGGCCGTGGCCGACCTGTTGGGATCTGACCGTGACATCACGGTCGACACCCTCGCGTCGGGCAGCACGTCGCGACGCGGCCTCGGCGCGATCGAGGTCCTGCTCTTCGATGGCGGCTCGGACGCCCTCGCGGAGGGTGGCGTCGCCGGGCGGCGCTGCGACTACCTCACCGCCGCAGCCGCCGAGGTGGCCCGTGCGACCGCGGAGGTCCTGACGCTCTGGATCGACGGCGACGACGCGCACGCGCCGTTCGCCGACGTGCTGACCGGCCGGTCGTCCGTCGGGCGTTCGACGCAGGGGGCACTCGACGAGATCGTGGGTGCCCAGGTAGCCGAGGTCGAGACCCTCATCGGCATGTGGCTCGGCGTGGACGCGACGCTCGAGGGACCGGCCGGCAACGGGCGAGCCCACCTGTCCGCCGCGCTCGGGGCGTTGGAGGACACCTACGACGAGATGACCGCGCTGGGTCCGCTGCTGCCCACGGCCCAGCACGAGTCCGTGCGCGCAGCCATCCGGGCCGCCGCAGACGCCGTGCAGGGGACGGTCGGCCCCTTGGTCGCCCTCGACGAGAGCGCGCGGACCGACCTGCGTGCTGCCGTCGAAGCCGTCGAGGTCGTCCTGCGAACCGACGTCGTCTCGGCGCTGGACGTGATCGTCGGCTTCTCGGACAGCGACGGTGACTCGGGCTGAGCGGGGCATCGACGCCCATTCGCTGGCGGTCGCCCGGATCGCGTTCGGGGCGCTCGCGGTCACGAGTGCGATCCGGACGCTGGCGTACGGCTGGGTCGAGGTCCTGTGGCTCGAGCCCGACGTCCACCTGACGTGGTCGTGGTTGGCGCCACCGGTCCCGCCGGCCCCGGTCCTGTACGGACTCGTCGTCGTGCTGGGGGTCCTCGGTGGCCTCGTCGCCGTCGGGGCGTGGACGCGCCCCGCCGCGGCCCTGTGGGCTGCCGGGTTCGCGTGGCTCGAACTGCTCGACAAGGCGACGTGGCTCAACCACTACTGGGCGATGACGCTGGTGGCCGTCCTGCTCGCTGCGGTGCCGACCGACCGGGTGTGGGCGCTGCGGCCGGGGCGCGCCGGGCGCCGGGGCGTGATGGCGCCCGCCTGGCACCTGTGGCTGCTGCGCTCGCAGGTCGCGGTGGTCTACGTGTTCGCCGGCGTGGCGAAACTCGACGCGGACTGGCTGCTCCGTGGCGAACCGATGGCGACCTGGCTGCGGGCGCGGACCGATCTCCCGGTCGTCGGGCCGCTGCTGGGCGAGCCGACCACCGCGGTCGCGCTGAGCTGGTTCGGGCTGCTCTTCGACCTCACCATCGTGCTCTGGCTGTGGTGGCGTCCGACCCGCATTCCGGCGCTGCTCGCCGTCGTGGCCTTCCACACGGCGACGTGGCTGCTCTTCCCGATCGGCGTCTTTCCCTGGGTGATGATCGGCCTGGCCACGCTGTGGCTGCCGCCCGACTGGCCTCGGCGCGTGCACGCCCGGATTCGACAGCGGCAGCCGACGGCCGCTGTTGCGACACCTCGACCGGCCTCGACGCCGCGGTGGCACCTCGTGCTCGCCGCGGCCTGGGTGCTCGTGCAGGTGGCCCTGCCCCTGCGGCACCTCGCCGTCCCCGGCGACGTGCGCTGGACCGAGGAGTCCGGTCGCTTCGCCTGGCGCGTCATGGCCGAGGACAAGGTCGGCTGGGCGGTCTACCGCGTGTCCGAGCCGAACAGCGGACGAACGTGGCGCGTCCCCGTGACGGACATCCTCGAACCGTGGCAGGCGCGGATCGCCACCGTCCGGCCGGACATGCTCCTGCAGGTGGCGCACGTCATCGCGGAGCGCTGGTCGGCCGAGCACGGGGTCGCCACCGTCGAAGTCCGCGTTGACGCCTGGGTGGCGTGGAACGGACGCGCATCGGCGCGCCTGGTGGACCCGGAGGTCGACCTCGCCGCCCGGCCCCGCCATGCTGGCCACCACTCGTGGATCCTGGAGCCGCCGACGTGATGCCGCTGTCCCGCCGCACCGTGCTGCTCCTCGTGACCCTCGCACTCCCCGTGGTCGTGGTCGTCCGCACCGTGGCCACGCGCGATGCCGCTCCGGATCCCATCGCCGTCGAGGTCGTCGAACGGCCCGCCGCATCGCTCGAGGAACTGGTCGCGCGAGCCGACCTCATCGTCGTGGGTCGCGTCGCGGAGGTCACCGATGGACGTGTGCTCACCGCGGCCGACGCGGTGGACCGAGGCCTTCGGACGCAGTACGTGCGCCTGGTGGTCGACGAGGTCACGTGGGCGGCCGACGGACTCGTGGTCGGTCCCGAGATCGTCATCGAGGAGGTCGTGGCGCTCGCCGACGGCACGCCGGCCACGGCCGGTGGGCTGCGCCCGTCGCGCGTCGGCGACGCCGGCCTGCACCTGCTGGTCACCGCGACCACGCCGGACGTGGCCACCTTCGGCCCGGTGGGCCCACAGGGCCGCTACCTGCTCGATCCCGCCGACCCCGGACGACTGGTCGCGCCGGTCGACGACGCACTGGCCGTCGACCTCGCGGCGCGAGGCCCGGAGGCGTTGCGCGCGGACGTCCTCGAGGTCCTGGTGGCGCTCGGTCGCACGGACGGGCCGGACTCCCCGTCGTCGGGTTAGCCTCGCGCTCTCCCGCACCCCAGGTCTCCGAGGTCCCGTGCTCGTCCGTCGCGCCACTGCCATCGCCATGACCGGCCTCCTGCTGGCCGGATGCACCTCCGGTGACTCCGCCACCACCGAGAACCCCGATGTCGCCGCGTCGCCGTCCGACGCCAGCGACGCCCCGGCGGCCCTGTCCGAGGACGAGTGCGGGGACCTGATCAGCCAGGTCCAGGACGCCCTCGTCGACACCCTCGACGTGGCGGCGACCTACAACGAGGCGGAGTTCGTGGCCGCGCTCGTCGGCGATGCACTGCCCGAGGACCTCGTCGACACGCTCAACGCCGGGAGCGCGGTCGAGACCGCGTACCAGGCCGGTGGCTGCGACGTGAACGTGCTCGTGGACGAGATGATCGCGTTCGGTGAGGACATCGAGCCGGTCGACGGCACCGGGCAGGTCGTCCTGCTCGAGCGCCTGTTCGGCCCGGGCGACGACGCAGAGGAGAGCCCGGAGACCGTCCTGCGCAGCGCAGCCATCGCCCAGGAG
>JBFJMP010000294.1:0-3903 GCA_041633895.1 Nitriliruptoraceae bacterium | reverse complement strand
GCCCCGCCGCCGGTGGCGGGCAGCGAGGTCCCGTCGTCCTCGGCGCCGGCGTCGGTGTCGGTGCCGTCGGTCGGGGCGGGCTCGCTCGGGTCCGGGGCGGGCGCGGGGTCGGTGCCACCGTCGGCCGCGCAGCCACCGAGGGTGGTGGTGACGTCGCGGACGAGGGACTCCCACTCCGGGTCGTAGGTCTCGACGGCGAAGCCGTACGCGTCCGGGTCGAACGGGTCGTCGCCCTCGCGGATGTCGCCGCCGAGGGCGTGGCTGAGGCGCACGGCGGTGATGCAGCCGCTCGGGACGACGGTGATCTTCTGGCCCTGGAACCCGCTGGCCGTGTAGGCGTCCGCGGCGGCCGTGCGCGCCGACCACGTCTGCAGGCCGTACGCCCCGCCCGACACCTCGGTCATGGTGGTCATGGCGTCGACCCAGTCCGCCGGGATGATCTGGCGACCCTCGGGGGTGGCGCCGCCGTTGCGCATCAGCTCGCCGAAGCGGGCGAAGTCGTAGGGCAGGCCGAACAGGCCGTGCGAGGCGACGACGTCACCGACGCGGTCCGTGGTCATGACCGCCGGGGCCTGCGTGCCCATCGGCGCCCAGAGGAGGTCGGACAGGACCTCGTTGTAGTCCTTGTCGTAGAGCACCTCGGTGAGCCACGCGAGGACCTGGGTGTTGCCGGAGTTGTAACGGAATTCGGTGCCCTGCTCGTAGGCAGCGGGCAGCGCGGCGAGGAACTCGTTGCGGGTCTGGCCGAGGTTGCCGTCGCTGTAGAGGTCGAGGCCGATCTGGACCCACTGCTCGACCTGGGTGTTCACGACGAGGACGGGCGTGCCCTCGTCCCAGTGGACGCCCGACTCCATCTGGAGGAGGTTCTCGATCGTGACGCCCTCCCACGGGGTGCCGGCGAGCTCGGGGATGTAGGCGTCGATCGGGTCCTGCAGCGAGCCGATGAGGCCCTGGTCGTACGCGATGCCGACCGTTGCCGCGACGAAGGTCTTGGTGACCGACCACGGCTGGTGGCTGACGTCGGGGGCGTAGCCGTTGGCATACCACTCGCCGACGACCGTGCCGTCCTGGACGAGGACGACGACGTCGGTCTGGGTGGTCGTGACGAACTGCTCGATCGTCTTGGTCTCACCGTCGAAGTCGTAGGTGAACCCGCTGAGGTCGACCGGGGCCACGGGCAGGGCGGACACGTAGGCGTCGTCGGCCGCGACCGGGACGTTGGGGAGGTAGGCCTCGGGCTTCACCGGGTCGAAGGGGTAGAGGAGGTTGATGTGCGCGTCCTCGACCGCGTCGCTGATGTAGTCGGTCCAGTAGTCCTGGTTGACGTAGGTCTGCGCCCAGCCGGGCACGGCGTCCTCCATCGGGGGCGTGCCCACGATCGGGCCGTCCTCGGCACGCGCCGCCGGGGCGGTCGGGGCGGCGCTGAGCGCCACCGCCGCGGTCAGTCCGAGGACGGTCGTTGCCGTCGCGCGTCGAAGCCCACCCATGTCCGTACTCCCACCTTTGCGATACCCAACGGTATCTGACGGGCCGTCATGTGGGAAGCGAGCCGGGGCGCGGCGCGTGCCTACGCTGTGGACCCGAGCAGGTCCACCGGTGGAGGATGACGTGTCAGCGTTAGATGCGGAGTACGTGCCGAGCCCATGGGGCCCCATCGCCGAGGAGGTCGAACGCTACGAGCGCTCGGCCGGGGCGGAGCCGAGCACGCTCGTCGGCGACGAGTGGATCGTGCTGTGGACGGTCGGCGCGAAGAGCGCGAAGGTCCGCAAGACGCCGCTGGTGCGCGTCGCGGATGGCGAGGGCCACTACGCCGTGGTCGGGTCGATGGGCGGGGCGCCCACGCACCCGCAGTGGGTGCACAACGTCCGCGCGAACGGGCTGGCGCGACTCCAGGACGGCGACCAGCTGCACGACTGCACGGTCCGCGAGGTCGATGGCGACGAGAAGGCCCAGTGGTGGGCTCGCGCCGTGAAGGTCTGGCCGGCCTACGACGACTACAAGGCGGCGACGGAGCGCGAGATCCCGGTGTTCGTGCTGGCACCGACCTCGGACTGACCGGGGCCGGCGCCCCGGGGCGCCGGTCAGCCCTCGGCGAGAAGGCGGTCGAGGGAGCGGTAGCCCTCCTCGATGCCGATCTCCATGCCGGAGGCGACCATCGCGTCGCGTGCCTCGAAGCTGTCCATCAACGAGAGTGCGGTCAGCCGGGTGCGACCGTTGTCGAGCGCTTCGAGTTCGAGGCGTTCGAGCGAGACCGCGTCGGGCCACGGCACGAAGCTGAACGTCTGGATGATGACCTCGTTGGGACGCACCTCGTGGAAGGTCCCGCGGAACCAGTACGCCTCATCGCCCTGCCGGGCGACGTAGCGCCACTCACCGCCGGTGCGGGCGTCCCACCGGTCGATCTCGGTGGCCTCGATCTCGTCGGGGCCGATCCACTGGACGAACAGGTCGGGGTCCATGTGGGCGCGGAACACCTTGTCGGGCGTGGCGTCGAACTCGCGGACGATCCGCACGGCCGGGATGTCGTCCGGGACGGTGATCTGGGTGGTGTTGGTGGTCTGGCTGGTCATGTCGTACTCCGGTCGTGTAGTTGGGGTCTGGTGGTTGGGGGTCTGGTGGTTGGAGTCAGGCGTGGGTGTCGGGGGGCGGTGGTGGCGACGTCGAGGTGGTCGGGTCGTCGGGCATCTCGGCGAGGACGCGGTCGAGTCGTCGGTAGCGCTGCTCGGCCTGGCGGCGGTAGCGCTCGATCCACTTGGTCATGAGGTCGAACACCTCGGCCTCGAGGTGGATGGGGCGCCGTTGGGCGTCCTTCGTCTTGGACACGAGGCCGGCCTGCTCGAGCACGCCGATGTGCTTCGAGACGGCCTGGATCGAGACGTCGTAGGACGCGGCGAGTTCGCTGAGCGTGGCGTCGCCGTCCGAGAGTCGCGCGACGATGTCCCGTCGCGTCGGGTCGGCCAGCGCCTGGAAGGCGGCCGACAGCGCCTCCGCTGCTGCTGCCATGCGCGCCCCCTTTCGTGTTTTCAACTGATGCGTTGAACACACTGTCGCACGGGCGCGGGTCGTTGTCAACCGATGTGTTGAACACGCGCTGGGGCGCGGGCGCGGGCCTGCGCACAACACGCGGATGCGCGGGTTTCGCGTCGAGGGCGTGGAGTGCGGCCGTGCTGCCCACCCACAACACGCGGATGCGCGGGTTTCGCGTGGGGCGGGGACGCGGAAGTGCCGCGGTCAGGGGTCGAGGGGGTCGACCGTGAGACGTGCGGCGCGGAGGGTGGCAGCGACGCGGGACGGCGAGGCGGCGTTGTCCGTCGGCGGGAAGTCGCAGGAGGCCAGCCCGGTGGCGAGTGCCTCCGCGACGGCGCGCGGATCGGCCGGGGCGGTGGCGAGGCGCAGGAGGGTCAGCCGGCGCGGCTCATCGGTTGCGGCTGCGTCGTCGGGCGGTTGGTCGGCCGGGGCGCCCGGGTCGACCAGGTCGTAGGCGGTGCCGGTTGGGTCCCAGACGACGGCCGGGGCGCGGTCGACGTCCCACCAGTTCTCGGCGACCTCGAGGAGGTCGGGGGCGGGGACGCTGCGCTCGTCGATGCCGGCCTCGGTGTCGTGGGTGGTTGGAGGTCGAGGCTACGCGGCGAGTTCGAGGTGGTCCTCGAGCAGGACGTGGTCGTCGGCCGTGGCGGCGAGGTCGAGCGACAGCGAGCGCCGCCAGCTGACCACGACCACGTGGAGGCCGCGGCTCTGCTGCTGCATGACCAGCGGGATGAAGTCGCCGTCCCCGCTGACGAGGACGAGCGACTCGATGCTCGCGGGGAGGTCGGTGGTGGCGCGGTCAACGAGCTCGCGGTCGGCGCGGTTCGGGCCGGCGGAGCCTCCGGACAGGCGCAGGCCAGCCGCCGCGGCGACGTC
>JBFJMP010000293.1:0-3907 GCA_041633895.1 Nitriliruptoraceae bacterium | reverse complement strand
GCGGCGGAGCCGTACGTGTTCCCGGACCACCTCGACCCCGAGGTCGTGGGCGAGATCCGGCGGATGAAGGGGCGCGTGGAGGCCAAGCCCGAGGTCCGGCGGGACGGTGACCGCCAGATCAAGCTCGGACCCGGCGGGCTGCGCGACATCGAGTTCGCGGTGCAACTGCTCCAGGTCGTCCACGGCCGCGCCGATCCCGACCTGCGCCTCACCGGAACCCTGCCGACCCTGTCGGCGCTGGCCGCCGGTGGCTACGTCGACGACATGGACGCCGAGGTGTTCGGCGCGGCGTACCGGACCCTGCGCAGCGTCGAGCACCGCCTCCAGCTGGCCAACGAGCGCCGGACCCACACCGTCCCGGACGACGACGAACGGCAGGAGCGCATCGCTCGTTCACTGGGCTACCGCGCGACCCCCGACGAGGGGGCACGGGTCGCGTTCGTGCGTGACCTGCGCCGGGTCCAGGCCGAGGTCCGCGAGCTGCACGCCAAGCTGTTCTACCGGCCGCTGCTGGAGTCGCACGCCGCGGTGCCCGTCGAGGACGCCGACATCGCGACCGCCCGCCGCCTGGGTGACGACGCGGCTCGCGAACGGTTGGCCGCACTGGGGTTCGCCGATGCGGCGGCGGCGCTGCGCGACGTCCGGTCGCTGACCTCGGGGATGAGCCGGTCCGCCCGCGCCCTGCAGGTCGTCCTGCCCGCCTTCCTGCATGCGTTGGCGGATGCGCCGGACCCGAACGTCGGCCTGCGGCGCTTTCGTGACCTCGCCGAGGCCCGTGCGGGCAGCCCGACCTTCCTGTCACGCCTGCGGGACCATCCGCCGACGGTGGCGGGCCTTGCCCGGGCGCTCGGGACCTCGGACGTGGCCGCCGACCTGTTGGTCGCCGAGCCCGCCGGACTCGACTGGCTCGACGAGGCAGAGCTGCAGGGCGACGCGCCCAGCCGTGAGGAGGTCGTCGCCGGCGCCATGTCCCGGCTGGCGTGGCAGGACCCGATGCCGGCACTCCGCCGGTTCAAGCGGCATCTGCTGCTGCGGACCGTGCTGCGGGACCTGCTGGCGGACGTGTCGGTCGGCTCGGTCGGTGACGAGCTGTCCGTGGTGGCGGAGGCGTTGGTCGAGGTCGGCCTGCGAGACGTGCTGACCGAACTGGCGATGCAGCGTGGTGGGGGACGACCCGACGACCTGCCGATGCGCATGGCCGTGATCGGGATGGGGAAGTTCGGCGGCCACGAACTCCACTACGCATCCGACCTCGACATCATGTTCGTCCACGAGCCGGTGGCCGGCGCGGACCGCAGCGAGGTCCATGCGCTGGCGAACCAGGCCGCCGAGCGACTCATGAACACGTTGGGCGCGGTGACGGCCGAAGGGACGGCGTTCGAGATGGACGCGGACCTCCGCCCCGAGGGACGCGCGGGTCCGCTGTCGCGCTCCCTGGAGTCCTTCGGTGCCTACTACGAGCGCTGGTCCGAGCCGTGGGAGCACCAGGCGTTGACCAAGGCGCGCCCCGTGGCGGGTGACCCGGACCTCGGCGCACGCCTGATGGAGCTCGCGCGCCCCCTGGCCCACCCGGAGCACTTCACCGAGGAGGACGCCCGGCGCATGCGGCGCATGAAGGCCCGGCTCGAGAAGGAACGCATCCGGCGACGCCAGGACCCGAAGCGCCACCTCAAGCTGGGGCCGGGCGGGCTCTCCGACGTCGAGTGGACGACGCAGCTGCTGCAGCGCCGCCACGGCGCCGACCACGCCGTCCTGCGCACGTCGAACACGATGGCGGTGCTCGATGCGCTCCAGGACCTGTCCCTGATCGAGCACCGAGACGCCCAGTGGCTGCGACAGGGGTATCGCTTCCTGTCCCGCGTCCGCAACCGCCTCTACCTGTGTCGCCAGCGCGACGTGGACGTGCTGCCGAACAATCCGGTGTTCCTGACGCAGCTGGCCCATGGGCTCGGGTTCGGGCCTGCGGGGCGACAGGAGTTCGAGGACGAGTACCTGCGCCACACCCGCCACATCCGGCGCGTGTCCGAGCGGCTGTTCTTCGAGGTCGAGTCGACGTCGAACGGGCGCTGATCCGATCGGGCCATGTGGTCGGGCCGCTTGTCCCCGGGCGCGCGTGGCCGACAGCACTGTCAGGTCCATCTCGCCCGGCGCGGAGTTGGTACGCGGCCTGATGGCCATACCGTTGGGCGACCCCTACATCTTCCAGGCTCCCCGTATGACGCGACGACGCGGCTTGTTGACCGTTGCCCTTGTCGTCGTCGTCGGACTGGTCGCGACCACCGCCGTCGCGTACTGGACCCAGCAGCGTGAGCGGGCCGACGCGGACTCGTCGCTGCGTCGCGCCGCCGAACGCGTGGAGCTCGCCGTGCGCGCGGAACTGGAGGGCTTCGCGGTGCAGGGGATCGCGCTGGCACTGCTGTCGTCACAGAACCCGGACATCACCCAGGGTGAGTGGGCCAGCATCGTCGAGGGCACGACGCTGCCGAACGAGCCGGTGTTCGGCATCAACCGGGCGACGTTCGACGCCGGTGCCGAGCACCTGGTCATCAGGCAGGTCCATCCCCTCGCCCGGAATCGGGCGGCGCTGGGGTTCGACATCCTGACCAACCCGTCGGCAGCGGAGGCCGTGACGGCGGCGATCGACGCCGGAGCCCCACGACTGTCGGATGCGATCACCCTCCAGCAGCGCCCCGGACGTACCGATGGCCTGGTCCTGTATGCCCCGATCGCTGCCGACGGCGCCGGCGCTGCCGACGGGGCCGTGACCGTCGTGTTCGAGGGTCAGGAGATCGTCGAGTCGGTGTCGCGCCTCATCGGGGTGCACCTGGCGATCTCGGACGCCATCGGGTCCGAGTCCGTTGCGCTCGGCCGCTCCAGCGATCCCGAGGTGTTCACCGACCGTCCGGTGGTGACCGCGAGCGTCGAGGCGTACGGCCAACGCTGGGCCATCGAGGTCGCCTCGCTCGACCTGCCCGGATCCGGCTCGGCAGGCGTCGTGGCGTTGGCCGGCCTGTTCGCGACCCTGGTGCTGGGCCTGCTCGCCCTGTCGGTCGCCAACGCGGAGGACCGTGCGCAGGCGCTGGTTCGTCGCAAGACCGCGGAACTGGAACGGGCGGCGCACATCAAGGACGACATCATCGCGGTCGTGTCGCATGAACTGCGCACGCCCCTGACCGTCATCTGGGGCTTCGCCTCCACCCTGTTGACCCGCGAACGGGACACGCTGTCGCCCATCGGGTTGACGGCGATGGATCGCATCGAACGCAACGCCTCCCGTCTCGAGGCGCTGGTCGACGAGATGCTCACGAGCGCCCAGGTGGCCAGCGGCGACAAGGTCGTGGTGCCGACGGAGGTGGCCGTGGCGGCGTGCATCGACGAGGTCGCCCGCTACTTCGTCGACGACGGGACGGTGGTGAGCCGCGTGCCCGAGGGGTGCCGGGTCATGGCCGACTCGCGCGACGTCGCGACCATGCTGCAGCACCTCGTGAGCAATGGCATCAAGTACGGGGGCGGTGCCGTGTCGGTCACGGTCGAGCAGTTCGACGACACCGTCCAGATCCGCGTGAGCGACGGCGGGACGGGTCTGGACCCCCACCGCGCCGAGGCGTTGTTCGACCGCTTCGAGCAGGGTGACAACGGTGACTCGCGGTCCACTCGGGGCGTCGGCCTCGGCCTGTGGCTCGTCCGCAAGCTGGCGGAACTCAACGGTGGACGTGCCCGATACCGTCACGGCTCCCCACACGCCTTCATCGTGGAGTTGCCATCCGCACCGGCCAGCACCCAGACCCCGTCGACGGACCTCCTCACGGCGCCGCGGAACTGACCCTGCCGCCCGCCGTCGTCTTCGACTGCGACGGCACCCTCGTGGACACGGAGTCGGTGACCCGTGCCGCCATGGTGGAGGCGT
>JBFJMP010000292.1:0-3912 GCA_041633895.1 Nitriliruptoraceae bacterium | reverse complement strand
GGAGCTGCCCGCACTGCTCGTGCTCATGTGGGCGTGCGTGGTCGCCACGGCGATCGACCTGGAGTTCCGGATCATCCCCAACCGGATGACCTACCCCCTCGTGCCCGTCACGCTCGTCCTGCTCACGGGCGCTGCCGTCGTGGACGACGCCTGGGCGGACTGGCGCCGTGCGCTGGTTGCCGGCTTCGCCGTGCCCGCGGCCATGTTGGGCTTCTCGCTGCTGTTCGAGCTCCTGCGCGGCAAGCAGGGCATCGGCATGGGCGACATCAAGTGGGCGCCGTCGCTGGCGTTGCCGATCGGTTACCTGTCGGGCTGGCACCTCGTCATCTGGTTCTACGGGACCATCATCTCCGGCGGCATCATCGCGCTCGTGCTGGTGCTGTCCGGGCGTGCGCGCATGGCGTCCCGGATCCCCTACGGGCCCTACCTGGCGGTCGGTGCGATCCTCGCCGTCCTGGCCGGGGAGCCGCTGACCACCTGGCTCGACGCGCGCCTGCTGGGGGTCTGAACCCGACCCGTCGTTCGGGCACGGCGCACGTGGTGGTGCGACCGCCGGCCGGTCGGCCGCGCCTGCGCACATTCTCGCCACACGAGGCTCAAGGTCTCGGCGCTGGTGCCGATGCCTAGTGTTGAACGGGCATGTTGTTTGTGTTACCACTGTTGCCAACGAGTCCATCGTTGCTAGTGTGGCAACGCCTCGAGAACGAACCAGACAAGCGACGGGAGGGCTGGCCATGGCGCGTGACACGGCGTCCTCAGCGAGCCTGATGACCGTTGCCGAGGTCTCGGACGTCCTCCGCGTCTCGAACATGACCGTCTACCGGCTGATCAAGGCCGGCCAACTCGGCGCGATCCGTGTCGGCAAGAACTACCGGATCCGTCAGTCCGACCTGGAGACCTACCTCGAAGGTGGCGTCGTCCAGGCCGAGTCGTCGAACGGCTGAATCGTGGCACGAGGACATGTCGGGCTCGACATCGGGTCGCGCACTGCGCACATCGCGCAGGTGACCCCGACGAAGGGTGCTCCGCAGGTGACCAACTTCGGCGGCATCGCGCTGCCGTTCGGGTCGGTGCGTGAGGGCGAGGTCGTCGACCACGAAGCGGTGGCTGCCACGCTCAAGCAACTCGTCGCGGCCGTGAAGCTCAAGGACAAGCGCGTCCACCTCGGGCTCGCCAACCAGCGTGTCGTCGTCCGCCAGATCGACCTGCCGTGGATGGAGACCGAGGAGCTCCGGTCCTCGCTGCCCTTCCAGGTCCAGGAGTTCATCCCGATCCCGGTCGAAGAGGCACAGCTCGACTTCCACGTCCTCGAGGAGTTCCAGGCCGACGAGGACACGCGCATGCTGCGCATCCTGCTCGTGGCCGCTCACGCCGACATGGTGCGCGGACACCTCGCAGCGGTCGAGGCCGCCGGCCTCAAGCCCGTCAGCATCGACCTGAACCCCTTCGCCATCCTGCGAACGGTCGGATCCTCGCCAGCGCTGGCCGAGGGTCCAGAGGTGCTCGTCGACATCGGCGCCGGCGTGACCGACATCGTGGTCCACGAGGGTGGCGTCCCGCGCTTCGTGCGCATCCTGGTCCAGGGCGGCGACGACATCACCGAGGCGATCTCGAACGCGGTCGGGCTCGACCCCGAGGCCGCCGAACAGATCAAGATGCAGTCCACCGCGCAGGGCCTCGGCCCCGACCCGACCGCCGGCCAGGCCGTTGCGGACGGGGCGCGCCAGTTCGTCGACGAGATCCGCGGGTCGCTCGACTACTACCGCACGCAGGTCGGCAGCGCATCCCCGCTGACCCGCATGGTCGTGACCGGGGGAGGGGCGCTGCTCGCCGGGCTGCGTGAAGCCCTTGCCGAGGCGACCGGCCTGCCGGTCGAGATCGGCAACCCCTTCGATCGCTTCGGCACGAAGGGCACCGCGTACGGGCCGGATGAACTGGCCCAGATCGGACCGACGTTGGCGACCGCCGTCGGCCTCGCCCTTGGAGGTGCCGAATGAGCGTCCGCGTCAATCTCCTCCCCGCTGAGGTCGATGCGCGCGCCCGCGCGTCACGGATGCGTGCTGGAGCCGGCCTGGCTGGCGTGGGCCTGCTGGCCGCGCTCGGCGTGGTCTTCGTGTGGGAGAACGGCCGCGTCAACGACGTGAAGGCCGAACTCGCGGCCGAGGAACAGGAACTCGCGGCCCTGCAGGCCGAGGTCCAGGAGTTCGCCGACTACGCCGAACTCGATCGCCGCGCCGGTGACTCCGGCGAGATCCTCGCGAGCGCCCTGGCATCCGATGTGTCGTTCGCCGGTCTGCTCCAGGACGTGGCTGCCGTCACGCCAGAGGACGTGGAGTACACGTCCATGACCATCTCGCTGACCGAGCCGATCGCCAGCCTCGGGGACGTGCGGCCAGCCTTCGGTGAACTGACGCTCGTCGGCTATGCGCTGGACCACGCGCCCGGGGTCGAACGCCTGCTGATCGAACTGGACAAGGTCGCGGCGTTCGGCGACCTGTTCTTCGCCACCGGGTTCGACGACGAGTTCGGGGACATCACCTTCACGGTGACCGCCGACCTCGGCCCCGAGGTGTTCACGAACCGGTACGTCGACGGGCTCCCGGAGGCACTGCGATGAATCGTCAGACGCTGCTGCTCTCCGTCCTCGGTGCCGTGTTGGTGCTGGTGGCCTTCTACATCTTCCTCTTCCAGCCGAAGCAGGACGAGATCGCCACGGTCCGCGACGAGATCGACACGACCGTGACCCTCCAGGCGGCCGCTCGGAACGAGATCCAACGCCTCCAGACCGTCAGGGCCAACGCCCCGCGACTCGAGTCGCAGATCACGTCCGCGCAGGCCGTGGTTCCCACGAGCAACGCCCTGCCGGGGACCCTCCGCGCCCTGCAGATGGCCGCAGACGACAGCGGCGTCATCCTCACATCGGTCGCGCCGGGTCGTCCGGAACTCGTCGAGGGAGCCACGGTCGACGGGCTGTCGCGTCTGGCCCTCTCGGTTGGCTTCCGTGGCTCCTACTTCCAGATGGTGGACTTCCTCCGCCGCATCGAGGATCCAGCGATCACGGCACGGGGCATCGTGTGGGACACCGGCTCCCTGACCAAGGACGAGGCGGACTACCCGCAGTTGGTGGGGACGGTCGGCGGCTCCATGTTCGCGGTTCTCGAGGAACTGCCCAACGTGGCCGACGCCGATCCGACACCCGCGCCGACGGACGGCGAGACCCCCGCAGACGGGGAGTCCGAGGCTGCGGAGGAGGCATCCTGATGATCCGCTCCGCTCGCTCACTCGCCGCCCCGATCGGGGTTGCCCTGGCCGGTCTTGCGGTCGTGGTCGCCGTCCTCATGGTCGTCTCGCCACCCTCGTCCGGCGGGGTCGCGACGCCGATGCCGCAGGAGTCCGGGGACGAGGCCACCAGCGACGAGGCGGTGATGCTGGCAGCCCTCGACGTCACCCAGTACGAGGTGTTCCTGTCTCGCGATCCGTTCGAGCCCCTGCGGCCGTACGTCGTCCCGGCGCCCACCACGACGGCGACGCCGGGCATGACGCCCACCGCGACGCCCACGCCGGGAGCCACGCCAACGCCGGGTGCGACGCCAACGCCGGGCGCCACGCCCACCGCGACGCCGACGGCCCCCGACGGATGCCAGCAGGGCGCCCAGGTGGTCTGCTCCGGGCGGACCGTCGCCCTGATCGACGTCTTCGAGGACGCCGAGGGGCCGGGAGCGGTCGTGCAGGTCGACTCGACGCTCTACACGGTGCGAGACGGGGAGATCTTCGCTGGCAGCTTCCTGGTCGAGTCCATCGAGCCGCCGTGCACCACGCTGCTCTTCGGGGACGACCGGTTCACGCTCTGCGAGGGCGAGGCGGTCCTCAAGTAGCGGGTCGGTGATCCACTCACGTCGCGGAGGCGGGCCG
>JBFJMP010000291.1:0-3936 GCA_041633895.1 Nitriliruptoraceae bacterium | reverse complement strand
CTGGCCGAGGACATGCAGAAGGGCATCATCGACCGCTTCCGGTCCCTGCCCATGTCGCGCTCGGCGGTGCTCGTCGGACGCACCGTCAGCGACATCGTCTACAACGTGCTGTCGATCATCATCATGTCGATCACGGGCCTGTTGGTCGGGTGGCGCATCCGCAACTCGTTCCTCGACGCGCTCGGGGCGTACCTGCTCCTGCTGCTGTTCGCGTTCGCGTTCTCGTGGGTGATGGCGCTCGTGGGCCTGCTCGTCCCCAGCCCCGAGGTGGTGAACAACGCGTCGTTCGTGGTGATCTTCCCGCTGACGTTCATCGCCAACACCTTCGTGGACTCGTCCACGCTGCCGGGCTTCCTGCGGACCTTCGCGGAGTGGAATCCCATCTCGGCGGTGACCCAGGCCGCGCGTGAGGGGTTCGGGAACCTGAACCCGTTGGCGCCCCCGCCCGACGTGTGGCCGCTGGCACACCCTGTCGCCTACACGTTGATCTGGGTCGCGATCATCCTTGCGGTCTTCGTGCCGCTGTCCGTGCGCCAGTACAACCGCGCCGCCAGCGCCTGACGGGCCCACACGTTCTCGCGTGGTGAGGAGCGGGGTCCGAAGTCCCGAACGGACCGGGTCCAACGGCAGGTGGCGCGGATCGCGGGCCCCGCCATGCTGGTGGGGACGCACCGACCATCACCGACTGGGAGTTGGCCATGACCGCGCGCATCGTCGTTGGATTCGACGGCTCGGACCACTCGGGCCGTGCGCTCGACCTCGCGATCGAGGAGGCGCGGCTGCGGCAGGCCACGCTCGAGGTCGTGTACGCATACATCGTGCCGGTCTACTGGACCGCCCCCCAGTACCCGGTCGAGCTGCCCCAGGTCGAGGACGACATCATCCGGGAGGCGGAGGCCCTCGTGGACAAGGCCGTGGCGGACGTCCCGGCCGGCGTCGAGGTCAAGCGCGTCATCGCGCGGGGCCCCGCGGCCCACGTGCTGCTCGAGGCAGCCGAGGGCGCGGACCTGTTGATCGTGGGATCTCGTGGCCGGGGCGGGTTCCGTGGCCTGCTCCTCGGGTCCACGAGCCACCAGCTGGTCACCCACGCCCCGTGCCCGGTCGTCGTCGTGCCCCACGCCAAGGAGTGAGGCCCGGACTCAGATGAGGCCGAGCGCCACCATGGCGTCGGCGACGCGCTGGAAGCCGGCGATGTTGGCACCGGCGACGTAGTTGCCCGGCGCCCCGTACTCGTCGGCGGTCGCGAAGCACAGGTTGTGGATGTGCGACATGATCTCGGCGAGGCGTGACTCGGTGCGCTGGAACGACCAGCGGTCGCGGCTGGCGTTCTGCTGCATCTCGAGCGCGGACGTCGCGACGCCGCCGGCGTTGGCGGCCTTGCCGGGCCCGAACGCGATTCCGGCGTCGAGGAAGAGGCGCACGCCCTCGGGCGTGGTCGGCATGTTCGCGCCCTCGGCGACGGCGATGCAGCCGTTGCTGACCAACTTCGCGGCGTCACGACCCGTGAGTTCGTTCTGCGTGGCACAGGGCAGCGCCACGTCGCAGGCGAGGTCCCAGATGTTGCCGCCCTGGACGTAGGTCGCCCCCGCGCGACGCTCGGCGTAGTCCTGCACACGACCACGCTCGAGTTCCTTGACCTCCTTGAGCAGGTCAAGGTCGATGCCCTCGGGGTCGTGCACGACCCCGTCGCTGTCCGAGCAGGCGACGACGGTGGCCCCGAACTGGTGGGCCTTCTCGATGGCGTAGAGCGCGACGTTGCCCGAGCCGGACACGACCGCCGACATGCCGTCGAGGTCGCGTCCGCGCGCCCGCAGCATCTCGCGCAGGAAGAACGTCGTGCCGTAGCCCGTGGCTTCCGTGCGGACCCGCGCCCCGCCCCACTCGATCCCCTTGCCGGTGAGCACACCGGACTCGTAGCGGTTGGTGATGCGCTTGTACTGGCCGAACAGGTAGCCGATCTCGCGCGTGCCCACGCCGATGTCGCCGGCTGGGACGTCGGTGTACTCGCCGATGTGACGGTAGAGCTCGGTCATGAAGCTCTGGCAGAAGCGCATGACCTCGTCGTCGCTGCGACCCTTGGGATCGAAGTCCGAGCCGCCCTTCCCGCCGCCGATCGGCATCTCGGTGAGGGCGTTCTTGAACACCTGCTCGAAGCCGAGGAACTTCACGATCCCGAGGTTGACCGACGGGTGGAAGCGCAGGCCACCCTTGTACGGGCCGAGGGCGCTGTTGAACTCGACGCGGAACCCACGGTTGATGTGGACCTGGCCGTCATCGTCCTGCCACGGCACCCGGAACAGGATCTGACGCTCCGGCTCGCAGATCCGCTCGATGATCTTGCGGTCGTTGAACTCGGGATGCTTGGCGACCACTGGCCCCAGGCTCTCGAGCACCTCGCGCACCGCCTGGTGGAACACCTGCTCGCCGGGGTTGCGGCGAATCACGTCGTCGAAGGTTGCTTCCAGCTTCTCGTCCACGTTTACATCCCAGCGTGATCGTGAAGCGCAACTGTTCCCCATCGAGCCGTCGCTGCCGAAATCGAAACGGCGCGCACCGCGGTGGGGAGGTCGAGTGTGCGAGACCGTCTGAGTCGACGCTCGTCGCACACTCGACCGGAGGGGTTGTGTCACCGCGACGCCTGGCGTCGCTGCAGTTGGGGACGTCGGGGTCTGTCGGACCGACGTGCGTCACGGCAGCGCACTGGGATCACTGCTTCACAGACGTACTATACAGTGAAGCAATGCTTTACAACCGGAGCGTTGACCCATGACCACGAGTTCGGATCCCGTCGTCCTCACGTCGCGCGGCGTGTCGTGGCTGCGTGAGCGCCTCGACCACGTCCTCGCCGAGTTGGCGGAGGTGTCCCGCGTCGACGTGCCCGGCTCGCAGCGCTCCTCCGACGACCAGGCCCTCATGCGCCGCCTGGTGGTCGAGGTCGACGACCTGACCCGCGCCCTCGCCCACGCCGTCGTCGTCGTGGACGTGGACGAGGATCCGTCGATCGTCGAGCTCGGCGACGAGGTCGACGTCGAGTTCGACGACGGGTCGACCGACACCTTCGTCATCGTGCATCCGCTCGAGGCGCCCATGGACGATGCCAGCATCTCGGTCGACTCCCCGTTGGCTCGCGCCCTGCTGGGTGCTCGCCCCGGTGACCGTGTCGAGGTTGTGGCCCCCGCCGGTGCGTACGCCTGCGTGATCCGAGCGCGTCGACGTGCCTCGTAGGTCCCTGGCCCACACCATCGCGACCTCGGGCGCGGCACGGGCAGTCGGGCGGGACCTGGGCATCGACCTCGGGACGTCGCACGTCGCGGTGTACGTCCGTGGCCGGGGCATCGTGCTTCGTGAGCCGTCGGTGGTCGCGATCAACACGAGGAACGGTGCCGTCCTGGCGGTGGGTGCCGAGGCGAAGCGGATGATCGGGCGTACGCCGGGTCACATCGTGGCGATCCGGCCGTTGAAGGACGGCGTGATCGCGGACTTCGACGTGACCGAGAAGATGCTGCGCTACTTCATCCACGCGGTCCACAAGCGTCGCTTCCTGGCCAAGCCCCGTGTCGTGGTCTGCGTCCCGTCTGGCATCACCGGGGTGGAACAGCGTGCGGTCGAGGAGGCGTCGCTGCGAGCGGGGGCGCGTGCCGCGTTCATCATCGAGGAGCCGATGGCGGCCGCGATCGGGTCGGGACTGCCGGTCCACGAGCCGGCCGGGAACATGGTCGTGGACATCGGTGGTGGCACGACCGAGGTCGCGGTGATCTCGCTGGGCGGCATCGTCACGTCGCAGTCGATCCGCATCGGCGGCGACGAGCTCGACGAGGCGATCATCTCCTACATCAAGAAGGAGTACTCGCTGATGCTGGGCGAGCGCACCGCCGAGGAGATCAAGATGGCGATCGGGTCGGCGTTCCCGCTGGCCGACGAGCCCCACGCCGAGAT
>JBFJMP010000290.1:0-3973 GCA_041633895.1 Nitriliruptoraceae bacterium | reverse complement strand
GGTGGCGAGGCTAGGGCGTGGCCCCCGTGAGCGCCGCGCCGGCCTCGGCCACCAGCTCGAAGGTCCGCAGGCGGGCGTGGCGGTCGCGGGCCGACGAGGCGAGGATCAGTTCGTCGGCGTCGGCGTGGGCGGCGAACCGTTCGAGCTGGTCGCGCACCACGTCCGGCGTACCGACGGCGGCGTAGCGGGTCATCGACCGGACCTGGTCGCCGGCGGGGGAGTCGAGCAGCAGGTCGACCTCGTCGTCGGTGAGACGGCGCTGCTTGCCGACGAGGAACTTCACCCGCCGGCGCTGGGCTTCGAGGAGTTGGGCCTCCGCGTCCTCCTGCGTGGTGCTGGCGATCACGCCGACCCCCGCGATGACGTACGGGGCGTCCAGCTGGGCCGAGGGGCGGAACTCCTTGCGGTAGAGGGCCACGGCGTCGGTCAGGGCCGCTGGGGCGAAGTGCGACGCGAACGCGTACGGCAGCCCGAGGACGGCGGCCAGGCGGGCGCCGAACAACGAGGAACCGAGGATGTAGAGCGGGACGTGTGTGCCGCGCCCCGGCGTCGCCGTGACCCCCGGCACGCGTGACTCGTCCCCGAGGAAGCCCTGCAGTTCCAGCACGTCGTCCCCGAACCGTTCGGCCGCGGCGTGGTCGCGGCGGAGGGCGCGGAAGGTCTGCTGGTCCGTGCCCGGGGCGCGGCCGAGGCCGAGGTCGATCCGGCCGGGGTGCAGGGTCGCGAGCGTCCCGAACTGCTCGGCGATCGTCAGCGGTGAGTGGTTGGGCAGCATGACGCCGCCGGAGCCCAGCCGGATCGTGCTCGTGTGGGCGGCCACGTGGGCGATGAGCACGCTCGTCGCCGCCGAGGCGATCCTCGGCATGTTGTGGTGCTCGGCGTACCAGATGCGCTGGTACCCCCAACCCTCGGCGTGCTGCGCCAGGCTCACCGAGGCGGTCAGGCTGTCGGCGACGGTCTCGCCGCGGCCGACCTCGGCGAGGTCGAGGATCGAGAGCGGGATGGCGGAGGGAGGCACGGACACGGCGATTCTTCCGGGGCAGGGGAGGCGACTCAAGAACGTATCGGTGTCACGAGACCTTCCCGACGACGTCAGTGACGATCGGCGCGCCACCGTTGTGCCGCCCGTTCCACGAGGTCGCGGTGGCGCGGGTCTTCGGAGTGGACCGCGCTCGTGACGAGGTCCACCCATCCCAGCGTGTCCCCAGCGCGGGTGCTCACGTACAGCCGGTCCTTGCCGTACCGCGCCCAGCGCCGCACGGCCAGCCCGTCGGCTGGCTCGGTGGACGCCAGCACCTCGGCCTGCGTGGTTCCGCGCACAGCCGGCACCGCCCGCTTGTCGCCAGGCAGCCATGTGTCGGGGGACCGGGCGACGCGTTCGAGTGTCAGCCGGAAGCCGGCGTCGATCACGTCGGCGGGTTGCTGCACGAACCATCGCAGCAGGCCGTTCGAACTCGCAACGGTCAGGTCGCTGGGCCGAGACTGGATGGTGACCTGCGCGCCGACGATCACGATGACGCTCCACGCGTGGAGCTCTCGTCCGGTGGCAGCAGACAGGCGCTCCTGCACGAGTTGAGCCTCTCGGAGTGCCTTCGGGATGAAGTCGGTCCTGCGCCCGTTCTGGAGGATCGCGCGGTCATACACCGTGATGTTGCCCGTCAGGTGCTTGGTGTTGATGGTGAACACCCCGGGTGGTCCGATGACGAGATGATCGAGGTTCGCGCCGCGGCTGCCGATCGTCAGGTCGTGTACGACGGCCCAGCGCCTGCTGGGCAACTGGTCCAGTTGCCGTCCGACCAGCTGTTCGCCGATCGCACCGCGGCGCCAGGCCCAGTCCGGCCCGCGAATGCCGCGCATGCGGTCGCGGTACGTGTCGAACTCGGTCCTGTCGGCCGCCAGTTCGTTGGCCTTCTCCATGGCGCTCGCGCCCGGAGCCTTGAACTCATACCGTCGGTCGATCCGGATGTGCCACTCCGGATGGTCTGCCTGCTGCCCCACGCTTGCCCCCGCGCCGGTTCGAACCCGGGGTGTCGACACGTGAGTGATCCACCTTGAGTCCGGGCGCGAGGCATGAGTGCCGTCCTCCGGAGTCGCGCCGGGAAGATCGGGCGGTGTCGTGGCGTTGGGAACTGTCGATCCCTCAGTCTCCCCTCCTCAGGAACCTTCGTGCTCGTCGAGATCTGGTCCGACGTCGTCTGCCCGTGGTGCGCCATCGGCAAGGCCCGCTTCGAGACCGCGCTCCAGTCGTTCCCGCACGCCGATGACGTCGAGGTGGTGTGGCGCAGCTTCGAACTCGACCCGAACGCGCCCCAGACCCGCGACGGCGACCTGGCGACCCACCTGGCCACCAAGTACGGCACCGACCGTGACCGGGCGCTGGGGATGATGGACCAGATGACGACCACCGCAGCGGCAGAGGGCCTGACGTTCCGGTTCGACATCGCGAAGCCCGGCAACACCTTCGACGCCCACCGCCTGCTGCACCTGGCCAAGGCCAACGGACTGCAGCACGACCTCGGTGACCGACTGTTCGCGGCGTACCTCACCGAGGGTGAGGCGATCGCCGAGCACGACGTCCTGCAACGCCTTGCCGTCGAGGTCGGCCTCGACGAGGTCGAGGTCAAGGACGTGCTGACCACCGACCGCTATGCCACGGCCGTCCGAGAGGACGAGGCCCAGGCCCAGCGTTACGGCATCCGGGGTGTCCCGTTCTTCGTCGTCGACCAGCAGTACGGCGTCTCCGGCGCCCAGCCGGCCGAGGCTCTCCTCGAGGTGCTGCAGACCGCGTGGGCCGACAGCCACCCGTTGACGATGGTGACGCCGGCCGCCGCCGACGCGACCGATGAGGCCTGCGCCGACGGCAGCTGCGACATCTGACCGAGGTCAGTCCGCGATCAGCGCCTTGATCGCGTCCGCCACGGCGGGCGCGATCGCGGCGTCCCCGCCGTAGACGAACGCATCGTCCACGGACGCCCGCACGGCGTCGAGCCACGTGGCGACGACGTCCGCAAGGGATGCGGTCGGCGTCAGCACGAGTGGCCCACCGAGTCGTCCGACGTGCAGGCCGCCGCTGAGGGAGTCGGCGAACTGGTCGTGGCGCGCGATGCCGACGGCCGGGGGGCCCGTGAAGAACGTCTCGGCCACCTCGACCGACGTCGCCACGCGGTTGTCACCGAACACGGGCGTCGCGGCCGGGTGGGCACGCGCCGCCGGTCCACCGATGGCGTACAGCTCGGCCGAGCCGCCGAGCTCGGCGAGGTAGAACAGGGTCGCCGACGCGGGGGAGTCGCCGTTGGAGAGCACGATCGTGCCGTTCCTGGCGATCGCTGCCGGACCCGCGCTGACTGCGTCGGCGAAGTTCGTCCCGGTGGTGATCAGCACCGCTCCGGGCGTCGACGTCGTCGCGCGCGCAATGGTCACGGCCGTCTCGTAGCGGTTGTCACCGGACAGGCGCTGGACGTCGTAGCCCGCGTCGGTCAGCGCCGACGCGACGTCGGCCGAGATGGCGGCCTCGCCACCGAGCAGCCACACCGTGCCGGACCCGCCGAGCACGCGGTCGACCTCGGCTGCCGTCTCGGCACTCAGCGAACTGGTCGAGGTCAGCAGCAGGGGCGCCTGCTGTTCGTAGGCGAACGGCGTGCCCGCCAGCGCGTCCGCGAAGTCGTCGGCACGCGCCAACACGGCACCGTTGGCCGGGATGCGGTCGCCGACGGCCGCCGGGGCGCGGGGTGCCGGGGCGCCGGAGGATGCGTCGTCGAAGGTGAGTTGCGACACGCAGACGGCCGTCGCGATCCGGTTGGTTCCCGCGCAGCGGGTCACGTCGTCGTTGCCGGCTGGCTCGGGCTTGGGGTCCGGGTCGGGGTCCGGGTCGGGATCAGGGTCCGGGTCTGGGTCTGGGTCTGGGTCGACCGGGTTCACCGTGATCGTGACGGTGGTCGGGCTCGACGTGGTCTCGGTCGTGGAGGCCGTGTAG
>JBFJMP010000289.1:0-3986 GCA_041633895.1 Nitriliruptoraceae bacterium | reverse complement strand
GGCGGCTTGGAGGTGATGTCGAGCACGACCCGGTTCACGCCCCGCACCTCGTTGATCACGCGGTTGCTGATGCGCTCGAGGACGTCGTAGGGGATTCGCGCCCAGTCCGCCGTCATGGCGTCCTCGGACGTCACGGCACGCAGCACGATCGGGTGGCCGTAGGTGCGCTCGTCCCCCTGCACGCCGACGGAACGCACCGTCAACAGCGCCGCGAACGACTGCCAGAGTTCGCGTTCGAGGCCGGCCACGCGCAGCTCGTCCATGGCGATGCGGTCAGCGGCACGCACCATGTCGATGCGCTCCTGGGTGATGTCGCCCACGATCCGCACGGCGAGGCCCGGGCCGGGGAACGGCTGGCGCCACACCATCGCCTCGGGCAGGCCGAGCTCCTCGCCGATGAGGCGCACCTCGTCCTTGAACAGGTCCCGCAACGGCTCGACGAGGTCGAAGTCCATGTCGTCGGGCAGGCCCCCGACGTTGTGGTGGCTCTTGATCGTCGATGCCGACTCGGAGCCACCGGACTCGATGACGTCGGGGTACAGCGTCCCCTGGACGAGGAACTTCAGGCCGTCGCCGGCGTCGGCGTAGACCTCGCGGGCGGACTCCTCGAACACGCGGATGAAGTGCTCGCCGATGATCTTGCGCTTGGTCTCGGGGTCGTCGACACCGGCCAGCGCCCCGAGGAAGCGGTCCTGTGCCTTGACGTGCACGAGGTCCACGTGGAAGTGGTCGCGGAAGGTCGCCTCGACCTGGGCGCCCTCGTCGTGGCGCATGAGGCCGTGGTCGACGAACACGCAGGTCAGCTGGTCACCGACGGCCCTGTGCACGAGCGCGGCGGCCACGGACGAGTCGACACCGCCGGACAGCCCGCACAGGACGGGGCGGTCCCCGACCTGCTCACGGATGCGGCCGACGAGGTCCTCGATGACGTTGAGGGGCGTCCACGTCGGCGCGATGCCGGCGCCCTCGTACAGGAAGGACTTGAGGACGTCCTGGCCGTGGGGCGTGTGCGAGACCTCGGGGTGGTACTGGACCCCGAAGAGCCGGCGCTCGGTGTCCTCGATGACGGCGCACGGGGCGGCGTCCGTGGCGGCGGTCACGACGAAGCCGGGAGGCGCCACGGACACGGCGTCGCGGTGGCTCATCCACACGGTCTGGCTGCGCGGCGTCCCGGACAGGACGACGCCGGCGTCGTCGACGGTCAACTCGGTCTTGCCGTACTCCGCGATGTCCGAGTTGGCGACGGTCCCGCCCAGCGCCTGGGCCATCAACTGCTGCCCGTAGCAGATCCCCAGCGTCGGGATGCCGAGCTCGAGGATCGCAGGGTCCATCGACGGGGCGCCCTCGGCGTACACCGACGCCGGGCCACCGGACAGGATGATGCCGGCCGGGGCGCGGTCACGGACCTCGTCGGCGGTGATCGTGTTCGGGACGATGACGCTGTGGACGTGGGCTTCGCGGACGCGGCGCGCGATCAACTGGGCGTACTGCGCCCCGAAGTCGACGACGAGGACGGTGGCGAAGTCAGCAGCGGTCATCGCGGAAGGCTCGTGGGGCACGGGGTCGGGTGGGAGAGACCCCGAGGCTACTGCCCCGTCCCGCCGGCAGGCCTGCTCCACACCCGCACGAAGCGTGCGTCCGGCTGCGTGGCCGCCACCCCCACGAGCGTCGCGACGACCACCTCGTACACCAACAGGTAGTTCAGCGTGTCGATCTGGGCGTGCAGCAGCAGACCGAGCAGCGGCAGGCCGATCACCATCCGCAGGCGGGGGTCCGCGAGCGTGAGCACTCGCCGCGCGATCGCGACCCAGTAGCCGAGGTAGGCCAGCGCCCCGACGATGCCGGTCGTCGCCAGGGACTCCAGCACCATCGAGTGGGCGTGCTGGTACGGCTGGCGGACCTCGGTCATGTACTCGGGGAAGCGCGTGACGCCGACCCCGAGGAGCGGCCGCTCGAGGAACGCGTCCCAGCTCGCGGCCCACAGCTCGACCCGTGACGAGGTGGCCGGGCTGAACAGGGCCTTCAGTCGGTCCGACGAGCCGCCGGCCACGACGACGACGGCGAGCAGCACCGCCATGAGCACGCCGAGGACGAGCGCGATTCGGGCGGTCCCCCGGTCACGTCGGACGACGGCGAGCACGGCGAGCACGGCGACCGCGGACAGCCACCCGCCACGCGACAACGTGACGGCCAGGCCGAGGGTGATGACCGCCGCGGACGCGCCCAGCCAGTCGCGGCCGGGGCGCCGGATCAACGTGATCGCCAGCGCGCAGACCAGCATCGCCGCGACGTAGTTGTGGTTGCCCAGCGGCAGGCGGACCGCGTCCTTCAGCTCGTAGAAGCCCAACTGATCGTTGAGCGTGGGCAGGACCTTCACGAGCGTCCAGGCCCCCAGCGCGACGCCCATGCCGACGAAGCCGATGTCCCAGGCGTGCTGGTCGGCGTCGGGCTGGGTGAGCGCGGCCGTCTCGGCGTCGGTGCGCGCGAACTGCGGCATGGCGAGCAGCAGCAACAGGACCGTGACGAAGCGTCCGGCGCCACCCGCGTCGAGGATCGTCGAGCCGTCCCGCAGCGCCTGGAGGACCGGCAGCACCATGAGCACGCCGAAGGCGGCGGTCAGCATGTCGAGCCGGACCCGGCGGGTGTCGACGATCCGGACGACGCCCAGGACGGCGATCAGCAGGACCGCGAGCTGGGCGGTGTTGATGCCGATGGTCCGCTCACCGAAGGTGAACTCCTGCGCCCCACCGCCGACGACCGCCGCGGCCACCAGCAGCACCGGCACGGCGACCGGGTCACGGCGCCACTGGGTGGCGCTGGGCAGCCCGCGCGGGGCCAGCGTGGTCGGTGTCGCGACGGCGGCGACGCGGGGCGTGGTCACAGGCTGCCGTCCCGCAGTCCCGCGAGGTCGGCCGCGTCGGCGTCGTCGAAGCGGTCCGGGGGCGAACCCTGGAACACCTGGCCGATCAGCGTCGACTCGATGGCGTGGAACATCACCGATCGGTCGTTGGAGGAGTGCCCGGGGTGCGCCGGGTCCTCGTGGTCGATCGGCGACTGGTAGCCGATGTTCACCAGGCCGAAGAGGTGGCCCATCTCGTGGACGAGCACCGCGCGTTCGGTCTGGCGGTCGGAGCCGAGCAGGCCACCCAGACCACTCCATCGCTCTGGGAACAACGCCACGGTGCTGGCCGAGTAGGCGAGGCCGATGGCCGACGTCTGTTCGCCCCCGTCCATGTGTCCGCCGGCGACGTAGAGGACGTGCACGCTGACCTGGTCGGCGGTCGTGGAGGTCGACCGGTGCTGCGCCACGGCAGCACGCAGGTCGTCGGTCGTCCAGGCATCGCGGTCGCTGGCGAAGGTGTTGCCGCCGGCGAACGTGATCCCGCCCGGCTTGTCCACGTATCGGCTGATCTCGGCGACCATGTGGTCGACCGCGGCCTGGTCGACCCGGACGCCCTCCTGGACGTCGATCTCGATCACCAGCACCGGGCGGTCACCCCGCAGCATCGCCCGACCGTTCACGCCCACCCCCGCGTTGTCGTCGGCCGGCGTGACAGCGGCTGGTGGCGTCGGGTCGGGATCGGTCGGCGGCGCCTCGGACGGGGTGGGTGAGGCGTCCGGCTCCGTGGGTGGGGCCATGGACTCGCCCGGCGTCGCGCCGCCCGTCGGGGCGTCCGACGGAGTCCCGTCCGTCGGCGGCACGGTCGCCCCATCCGTGCCCGATTCGACCGGTACAGCCGGCAGGTCGGGCTCGTCCGAGGAACAGGCCGTCAGCGCGAGGGCAGCGGCCAGGCCGGCCGCGACCAGTCGGGAGACCCGTTGCATCCGTCAGTCCTGCGGTCGGCTCCGCAGTGCCAGCGGCACGCGTTGCATGGCACGAAGGTTCTCGGCACCGGCGACGGCCATGGAGCGGCGCAGGCCACCCATCAGGTTCGAGGTGCCGTCCGAGCGGTGGGCCGGACCGAGCAGGACCTCCTCGAGGGTCC
>JBFJMP010000288.1:0-4002 GCA_041633895.1 Nitriliruptoraceae bacterium | reverse complement strand
ATCGGCGAGACGGTGGCGGACACGTGGGCGTGGATGCAGTCCCTCGGTGGGCCGGTCCCGCAGCGCCCCGATCGCCCGGTGCTGGGTCTGGACCCGGAGGTCGAGTCACGCATCCTGGCAACCGTCGAGCCCTGATCCGGTGGGACATCGCCCGGGCCGCGTGCTAGAACACGTTCTAGTCCGACCCGTCCAGCCAGGAGCCACCTCCCATGATCGTCATCACCGGATCCCTTCCCACGAAGGCCGACGCGCGGGAGCAGGTGATCGCTGCCGCAACCGCCATGGCTGCCGAGACTCGCAAGGAGGCCGGCTGCCACGGCTACACGTTCGCCTTCGACGTGGAGGACCCCACACTCGTCCACATCATCGAGCAGTGGGAGGACGACGACGCGCTGGCTGCCCACATGGCGAGCCCACACATGGCTGCGTTCGGTGGCCAACTGGCCGAGATCGTGGCCGGGGCGCCCCAGTTCACGAAGTTCACGAACGCCGAGCCCGGGGCGCTCTTCCCCAGCTGACCGGGGACGTCACCAGCGCAGGAGCGCGCCGATGCCGTCGTGGTCAGCGAGCGGTTCGGCGGTCGAGGTCGCCAGTGGCGTCACGCGACCGTCGGACGCGAGCACGCGTTCCAGCGCACGTTCGACCAATGCCGACTCGTCGTGGAACTCGAGGTCGGCCTGCGCCGCGTAGCCGGACGGCTGGACGAAGAGCAGGCCGTCCTCGGTGCGCACGCCGGCCGGCTCGATCTCGTTGTCGAACACGAGGTGTGACACGCGGTTCTCGTTGACGGCAGCGAGGACGTCACGCAGGCCCAGCGCCCCCGCGCCGCCGGACAACGCGGCGTCGCACACGCGACTGACGAGGTCGGCCTCGCGGTCCAGGTGCGCAGCACGCAGCACCGGCCAGACAGCCTCGGCGACCTCGTTGGTGCCCTCGTCCTCGAAGGTGCGCTCCAGGCCGAGCACGCGACGGCCGTTGGCCTTCAGTGGCTCGCTGACGACCGCCCGCAGGCGGGAGTCACCCGCGACGACCACGCGGTCCCACCCGAGCTTGTCCGCGGTGTCCAGCACCTGCGAGGCGAAGCTAGCCAGGAACCGACGGCGGTTCTCGTCGACGCGGTCCGCGAAGCGCTCGCGGTGGTTCAGGCCGTGCGTGCCGGAGGCGTTGCCGCCGGCCGGGCCCTTCTTCTCGCGCCACGCCGGGTCCGCACCGTCGAACTCGTCGTCGACGAGGGTGGTCAACTCGCCGACCTTCCACTCGGACAGGCGAGCGCCGTCGCGGTGCAGGCTGACGACACCGGCGGACCGCCCTTCGTCCCATGCCGCCACGAGTGGTCGCAGGTAGGGACGGCTCCCGAAGCGGACGCGGTCGGCGAACGGGACCTGGAGGCCCACGTGGTGGACCTCCCCGCCCGCGACCGTGACGAACATCGCACGTCCGCGGCCATGGCGGGTGAAGTTGCTGAGGGCGGTGATCTCGCCCTCGATGCGCGCGATGCGACGTTCGATCGCCGACCGGGTGGCGGCGTCGCTGGTGCGCTCGAGGACGTCTCGCACGCCGTTGTCGATGGCGATGCGCCACGGCGGGGACGTCTGCCCGGCGCGATCCGGCGTGATGCCCACGTAGAAGGACAGGACACCGACGTCGTCGCTCAGGTCGAGCAGAACGGACAAGGAAGGGTCAGTCACTGGACTCGTCATGCCCCGACACTAACGATCCCGCGTCCGCCATGTCGCCTGTCCGAGTGGACGAGCCGTCCGGGTCAGTCAGTAGCCGAGACGGCCGAGTTGGCGCGGGTCCTTCTGCCACTCCTTGGCGACCTTGACCCGCAGGTCGAGGTAGACCTTCGTGCCCAGCACGACCTCGAGCTCGCGGCGTGCAGCCGTCGCGGCAGCCTTGAGGACCTTGCCGCCCTTGCCGATGACGATCCCCTTCTGGGAGTCGCGTTCGACGACGACCGCGGCACGGATCTCGATCAGGTCCTCACGATGCTCAGCCACGCCGAAGTCGTCGATCACGATGGCGATCGAGTGCGGCAGTTCGTCCGACATCCGGGTGATGAACTTCTCGCGGATGATCTCGCTGGCCAGCTGCTGCTCGGGCTGGTCCGACACGGTCCCGTCCGGGAACATGCGCGGACCCTCGGGCAGCACGCCGACGAGGACGTCGAGCAGGTGGTCGACGTTGAAGCCGTCTGCTGCCGACGTGGGCACGACCTCGGCGTTCGGGAGCAGTTCCGCCAGCTTCGTGAGCTCGGGCACCAGCTTGGCCTTGTCGCGACGGACCAGGTCCTCCTTGTTCGCCACGATGACGATCGGCGTGTTGACGTCACGCAACTGCTCGGCGAGCCAGGCATCCCCGCTGCCGACGCCGTCGGCCACGTCGACGAGGAAGCAGATCGCCTCGACGCCGCTCCACGTCTCGCGCACCAGTTCGTTGAGGCGTCGCGTGAGCAGGGTCCGCGGCTTCGCGATGCCGGGGGTGTCGAGGAAGACGATCTGGGCATCGGCGCGGGTCACCACGCCCCGGATCGCGTTGCGCGTGGTGCCGGGCACGTCCGTGACGATCGCGACCTTCTCGCCGACCATCGCGTTCAGCAGGGTGGACTTGCCGACGTTGGGGCGCCCGACGAGCGCCACCAACCCCGAGCGATGCCCGTCGGGCAGTGCCTCGTCGGCGCCCGCGAGGATCGCCTGCAGGTCGAGTTCACGCATCAGTGGTTCCCTGGCCGAGCCGCATGGGCCCGAAGGCGTGCGGCAGCAGTTCGCGGATGGTCGAACGCGACGGCCGCCCGCCGTCCCCGGAGCCGTAGACCACGGCGTCCGGACCGAACTCGAAGATGACCTGCCGGCACGCCCCGCACGGGGTGAGCGGGTCGTCCCCGTCCCCCACCACGGCGACGGCGACGATGGGGCCGCGGTCGCCGCTGGTCAGCATCGTCCCGATCGCGACGCGCTCGGCACACATCGTCATGCCGTACGAGGCGTTCTCGACGTTGGCGCCGACGTGGACGCGACCGTCCGCGGTCAGCACCGCCGCCCCGACGTGGAAGTGCGAATACGGGGCGTAGGCCCGCTGGCGCACGGCGCGAGCCTGGCTCAGCAGGTCGGCCTCGTCGACGACGGCTCCCGGCGATGTGGCGGTTGGCTTCACGTTGGCCCCTCCGAGCGTCTGCCGGTCAGGCTACGCCTCGACCGGGGTCGTGGATGCCTCCACGCGCACCTGGGCCACCCGGCGCCCCTGCACGCGTGAGGTGACGAACCGGACACCGCCCAGTTCGACCTGTTCCCCGACGGCCGGCACGTGCCCGAGCGCCCCGACGACGAGCCCACCCACGGTGTCCCAGTCGTCGTCGGGCAGGGACACGCTGAGCAGGTCGTTGAGGTCGTCGACCGGCAGCCGCGCGTCGATGACCCAGACGCCGTCCTCGACGAGCTCGACGAGGGGTTCCTCGTGGTCGTGCTCGTCGACGATCTCGCCGACGATCTCCTCGAGGATGTCCTCGATCGTGACCAGGCCGGTCGTCGCGCCGTACTCGTCGACGACGAAGGCGATGTGCACGGACTGTTCCTGCAGCTCGCGCAGCAGGTCGTCGATCTGCTTGGTCTCGGGGATGAACGTGGCGTCACGCACGAGGTCGTACCAGCCCGACCGATCCGGCTGGAGGGCGAGCCGCCGGAGCACGTCCTTGGCGTACACGACGCCGATGATGTGCTCACGGTCGTCCTCGTGCACGGGCAGGCGCGAGTACCCGTGTTCGACGATCGTGTTGACCAGGTCCTGGAGGGTGGCGGTGCGGTCGACCACGACCATGTCGGGGCGCGGGACCATGATCTCGCGGGCGATCGTGTCGCCGAGCTCGACGATCGAGCGGATCATCGCCCGCTCCTCCTCCTCGAGTTCGTCGTCGACGACGAGGTCCTCGTCCTCGAGGTCGCCCGACGGTTCGTCGGACGGGTACGGGCCGGAGCCCTCGGGGCGCACGCCGGGCAGGTTGCGGCT
>JBFJMP010000287.1:0-4004 GCA_041633895.1 Nitriliruptoraceae bacterium | reverse complement strand
GTTCGCCCTGCCGGTCGCGCGGGTCATGGAGTTGCCCCCGACCCTGCGCCCGCTGGTCGCCATCGACCCGGATGGGGAGTCGATGCACGACGTGGCGATTCCCGGCGGCGCGGTCCTCGCCTTCGGCACCGAGCGCCACGGGCTGGCCGACGACCTGCTCGACCGTGCCGATCTCACCGTGGGCATCCCGATGCGGGCGGGCGTCAGCAGCCTCAACCTCGCCACGTCCGTCGCGACGATCCTCTACGCCGCGATGCCGCGCGACGGGGTCACGCCTTCTCGAGGCCGCTGAGGTCGCCCTCGAGGTGGTCGAGGAAGCGCTGCAGGTGCGGGACCGTCCGACGGCAGCCGATGATGCCGAAGTCCAGGCTGTTGCCGTAGCTGGTGACGGTGATGTTCATGGCCTGGCCGTCGACCACGACGGACACGGGGTACATGCCCTCCATCGCCGAACCGCGGAAGTACAACGGCTTGCGCGGCCCCGGGACGTTGGAGATGACGACGTTGAACGGCGGGCGGAGCAACGGCTCCATGAACTCGACCTTGCCCAAGGGCCCGATGCTCAGGGCAGCGGGCGCCACGCTGAGCGAGCTGAGCAGCATGATCTGCAGGGCGCTGAGCCCTTCGAACCGGCGCTTGCCGTGCGCCATCGACTCCTGGATCAGGGCAAGGCGGTCGGCCGGGTCCTCGAGGTGCGTCCCGAGGTTGCACAGGATCACGCCGACCGCGTTGCCGGCGGCATCCGTCGGCGCACCCGTCTTGAGCGACACCGGCACCATGGCGATCAGCGGCTGGTCCGGCAGCGCCCCCCGTTCGATCAGGTACCCGCGCAGCGCGCCCCCGCTCATGGCGAGCACCACGTCGTTGACGGTGGCGCCGTAACGACTGGCGACCGCACGCACCCGATCGAGCGGCCACGAGTCCGCGGCGAAGCGGCGTGCCACCGTGATCGGGACGTTGAACATCGTGCGGGGCGCCTGGAACGGTGACGCCGACGCCTCCTCGCGGAAGTTGGACACGAGGCCACGCAGGATCGACGCCCCGACCTGCGGCATCCCGCGGGCCTCGGCAACGAGGCTGAGGGCCGCATCCCACGGCGAGCTCGCGGCGGGCTCGGGGCGCGGCTCGCGAGGGCGCGGTTCCCCCTTCTCCCAGGGGAACGGCATCGTCAGGTCGTCAGGGTCGTCCGACATCGAGTCCTGCAGGAGCCGCATCGCTGCCACGCCGTCGACCAGCGCATGGTGGACCTTCGTGTACAGGGCGAAGCGACCGTCCTGGAGCCCCTCGATGAGGTGGGCCTCCCACAACGGGCGGTTGCGGTCCAGGAGCGTGCCGTGCAGCCGCGACACCAACGCCAGCAGCTCGCGGATGCGTCCCGGCGCCGGCAGCGCCGAGTGCCGCACGTGGTACTCGAGGTCGAAGCGGTCGTCGGCCACCCACGTCGGTGGACCGAACCCACCGGCCCGGTGGACGCGGCGGGTGAACAGGCTCCGGATCGGCGCCTCGCTGGTGATCGCCTCCTCGTGCAGGCGACCGAGGTGGCCCGGTTCGGTCCCCTCCGGCGGGCGGTAGAGCTGCAGGCCGCCGACGTGTGCCGGCTTCTCGCGCGCCTCCATCAACAGGAAGAGCAGGTCGAGGGGTGCGATCGTGGCCATGCGGTCTCCCGGCGTCCGTGGTTCGACGCTAGCGGAGCCCGCTCGCCCCGCTCCTCGCTACCGTCTCGGGTGGCTGAGCGCGGAGGTCGCGATGACGACGGTGGAACAGACCGGCTTCTTCCAGGACGGTCCGGTCCTGCACGACGAGTGGACCGATGACGTCGCGCTGCGGCGGCTGCTGGGGCGCGTCGTCCCGCCCGAGGTGATGGACGAGATCACGCCGTCGCTGGCGGAGATGGGGGTGCTCGCGGCGGGTGAACTGCGCGAGCTCAGCCACGTGATGAACCAGCGCGACAAGGAACCCCAGCTCGTCCCGTTCGACGCCTGGGGCCGACGCATCGACGACATCCGGACCGCCGACGAGTGGCAGCGGATCGGGCGCGTGTCCGCGACCCACGGCGTGGTCGCCACCGCCTACGAGCAGGCGCACGGCGAGTGGTCGCGCATGCACCAGTTCGCGCTCGCCTACCTCTACGGCCCGTCGTCGGCGCTGTACTCGTGCCCGCTCGCGATGACGGACGGGGCGGCACGCACGCTGTTGACCCACGGCGACCCGGACGTCATCGAACGGGCAGTCCCCCGACTGACCAGCCGAGACCCCGACCACGCCTGGACGTCGGGCCAGTGGATGACCGAACGCACCGGCGGCTCGGACGTCGGCCTGTCCGAGACGACGGCCACCAAGGACGGTTCGTCCTGGCGCCTCCACGGGACGAAGTGGTTCACCAGCGCGATCACGTCCCAGATGGCGTTGACGCTGGCCCGTCCCGAGGGCAACGGCCCCGGGGGTCGCGGCCTGGCGATGTTCTACGTCGAGGTGCGCGACGAGGACGACCGCCTGAACAACATCCGCGTGCTGCGCCTCAAGGACAAGCTCGGGACGCGCCAGATGCCGACCGCCGAACTGGCGTTGGACGGCACCATCGCCCACCTCGTCGGTGAGCCCGCCAACGGCACCCGCAACATCACCCCGATGCTGGCGATCACCCGCATGTGGAACACGGTCACGGCATCCGCCGGCCTGCGGCGCGGGTTGGCGCTGGCCACCGACTACGCGCGCCGTCGCGAGGCGTTCGGGCGCACCCTGCTCGACCAGCCGCTGCACCAGGCCACGCTCGCCGCGCTGCGCGTCCAGCACGAGGCGACGCTGCAACTGGCGTTCCGTGCGGTGGCGCTGCTCGGACGTGAGGAGGCGGGTGTCGCCACCGACGACGAGTCGCTGCTGCTGCGCCTGCTGCTGCCGATCGCGAAGCTGCTGACCGCGAAGCAGGCCGTTGCCGGCGCGTCCGAGACGCTGGAGGCGTTCGGCGGTGCGGGCTACATCGAGGACACCGGGCTGCCCGTCATCCTGCGTGACGCCCAGGTCCTGTCGATCTGGGAGGGCACCACGAACGTGCTCGCCCTCGACGCCCTGCGGGCCGTGTCCAGCGACGACGTGATGCGCCCGTACCTCGACGAGGTCCGACGCGCCGCCGGGCAGGTGACCGACCCGGCGCTGGCCGACGTCGCCCGTCAGGCCGTGCAGACCGCCGAGCGCGCCGCCGCGTGGCTGGGCGACGGCCTGCAGGACGTCGGCCTCGACGGTGTCCAGCACGGCGCCCGGCGCTGGGCCATCACGATGGGGCGGAGCCTGCAGGCGGCGTTGCTCGCCGAGCAGGCCCAGCACGACCTCGACCACCACCAGGACGGTGCGACGCGGGCGGTCGCCCGCCGGTTCACCGCCGACGGCATCGACCTGCTCCAGCGCCCCGGCCAGTGGCTGGGTCACGACGCGCTGCTGGCGTCGGGGGAACCCATCAGCACCGACTGACGAGCGCGGCTGGCACTGGTTTCTGACACACTGTCAGAAACCGCTCGTCCCCGCCCTGCCGGAGCCACGCCATGCCCCCGCTGCGCATCGCCGGACCCGCGACGTTCGCCGTCGCCTCCAAGCGCTATCGCACGTCCACGATCCTCGACTGCACGCCGGACGAACTGTTCGACATCCTCGAGGATGCGGACGCCTGGCCGGACTTCGTCAGCGTCATCGAGAAGGTCGAGTGGACCTCCCCCATGCCGCCCAAGGTAGGGACGACGCGCACGGTCACGATGAAGGGCGGCGTCACGGTCGAGGAGCGCTTCACCGCGTACGAGCGTGGCTCCCACATGCAGTTCGTGTTCACGTCGATGTCGCAGCCGGGCCTCGACGCGTTCGGTGAGGACTACCGCGTGGCCGACCTCGGCGACGGGCGCTGCCGACTCGACTGGACGATCGTCATGGAGCCCGTGGGCGTCGCGAAGTTCGTGACGAGGTTCACCGGCTGGACGACGCACCTGGTGCTGCCGCGGATGGCCAAGGGGCTGCGGGAC
>JBFJMP010000286.1:0-4007 GCA_041633895.1 Nitriliruptoraceae bacterium | reverse complement strand
GGCAGCGAGGTCGAGGCTTCCGCGACGCTGATGGGCCACCACGGTCGCCGCCTCGAGTTCGCCGTCACCATCCGTGACGGCGACGAGGTCGTGGCCAAGGTCCGGCACCGTCGCGTGCTCGTTGACCGCGAACGCTTCCTTGCCAAGGCCGGCATCAGCGCCTGACCGCTGCGACGACGGCGCGCACGAGCGCACCGTTGCGATGTTCGTCCGGTTCGATGTCGACGTGCCAGTCGTGGTCCGAGACCGCCTCGCTCGTCACCGGCCCGATCGAGGCCACCACGACGTCCGACCGTCCGAGCGCGGCGCGCAGGTCGTCCGTGACGCCCATGCCCGTGGCGACGTCCGCCAGTCCGTGCACGGCGCCGGGGGACGTGAACGTCACGACGTCGATGTCGTCGTCGAGCAGTGCACGCACCAGCGCCCGGGCCGGGCCGTCGTCGTCCAGTGGGGCGCTGACGTAGGGCCGCACGTAGCGCACCGTGTGTCCGGCCACGGCGAGCCGGGCGTAGGGATGGCCGCCCGCCCCGTGGACCTGCACGACGATGCTGGTCGGTGCGTCCGCGACCTCCAGGAGGTGGTCCACGACCTCGCGGTCGAGTTCGTTCGGTGCGGTCCAGTCGGGGACCACCCCGACCCGACCGAGTCCGCCGCGTGCCTTCGCGCCACGCGCCGCGACATGTCCCGACGTGATGGCGACCCGCAGGTCGGGCAGCAGGTCGGCTGCGTCGGCGACGTCGGCGAGCAGGCGCATGCCCATCCCCGTCGATGCAGCGAACAGTGTGGGCGGGTCGGCCACCATCGCCGCGATGTCGGCCTGTATCGCGTCGGTCGCCGCGGGCACGTCGCCGGCGAGGGTCGGGGCGTGCACGACGTCCGCGCCACGGCGGCGGAAGGTCTCGGCGAGTTCGGCGCCCTTGCGCGCCCCGGTGACGGCGACGCGCACCCCGGCCAGGGGTCCCTCGGTCGGCGACGCCCCCGTCACGCCCCGTAGGCCGTGGCGGAGATCCTGCGGAAGTCGCGGTCGAGGAGCACGTTGACGATCGCCGGGACGCCCGACTCGCGCGCGCGGTCGAGGGCTGGCTTGATGTCGTCGGGCTTCTCGACGCGCTCGCCGTACCCGCCGAGGGCGACGGCCATGTCCTCGTAGCGGGTGTCCTGCGACAGGTCCTGCGCGACCATCGCCTCGGGACCGTAGGCGCGCTCGTGGAACGCCTTCATCTCGCCCCATGCCCCGTCGTTGCCGATGACGCCCACGAACGGCAGGTCCTGGCGGGCCGCCGACTCGACCTCCATGCCGTTGAACCCGAACGACCCGTCGCCGTAGACGACCGTGACCGGGCGCTCGGGGTGGACGACCTTGGCCGCCATCGCGAACGGGGCGCCGACGCCGAGGCAGCCGAACGGGCCGGGGTCCATCCACGACCCCGGTCGGTCCACGGCCACGAACCCGGCGGTGTGCGCGACGATGTCGCCACCGTCGCCGATCACGATCCCGTCGGGATCCAGCCACTCGGCGACCTCACGGGCGAACCGCAGCGGGTGGATGGGCGCCGCGTCCGACGACGACGCCTCCAGGCGGGCCTGTCGTCGCGACGCCTCGTCGGCGCGCAACTCGACCAGGTGCGCCGGGTCCTCGGACCGGCCGAACGTCGCGTCGTGTGCGAGCAGGGCGGTGAGGAAGGACCGGATGTCCGCCACGATGCCGAGGTGCACGTCGCGGTTGTGACCGACCTTGTCGGCCTGCGGGTCGACGTGGACGACCTTCACGTCGTCGAGGTAGCCGTCACCACGGCCGTACCCGAGGCGGAAGTCGAAGTCGACGCCCAGTGCGATGACGACGTCGGCGTGCCGCAGGGCCTGCTTGCGTGTCAGCGCCAACAGGTTCGGGTGGGTCGACGGGAGGATCCCGCGTGACATGCCGTTGACGTAGACCGGCACGCGGGCCACCTCGGCCAGCGTCGCGAGTTCGTCCCATGCCTGTGCCCAGTAGGTCCCCGACCCGGACATGACGACCGGATTCGTGGCAGCGGCCAGCAGCGCCGCGACCTCCGCGACCGCGTCCGGATCCGCACCCGGGCCATGGGTGAACATCTGGGCCTGCGGGATCACCACGTCGTCGCCGTCCGCCCCGTTCATCAGGACGTCCATCGGCAGGTCGAGGTAGACCGGTCCCATCCGCGGGCTCATCGCGTCGCGCAGCGCGTAGGTGACGAACTCGGGGAGGCGGTCGGACTGCAGCGCCACCTCGGAGCGCTTCGTGACCGGGCGGAGCAGGTCGACCTGCGGGGCGTCCTGCAGCGCCCCCATGCCTTCGAGGCCGAGCGGGTTGCGGCCTCCGAGCAGCAGCATGGGCGAGTTCGCGTACATGGCGTTGCACGCCCCGGTGACCGCGTCGGTCACACCGGGTCCTGCGGTGACCGCCGCGACGCCGGGGCGGAACGTGAGCCGCCCGTAGGCATCGGCGGCGTGGGCTGCCGCCTGTTCGTGGCGGACGTCGACGACGCGGATGCCCTCGGCCACGCACCCGTCGAAGATCGCCGAGATGTGGCCACCGGTCAGCGTGAAGACCGTGTCGATGCCGTGCGCCCGCAACGTGCGTGCGATCAGCCGGCCGCCGTGCTGCCACTCACCCATGTTCAGTCCTCCCGGATCCGCCGCCCACGCTAGACCGCGACTCGGCCGCCCGTGGTCGCGACGTATCCTGCGGAGGTGCATCCCTCCTGGTCCGCACTCATGGCGCTCCTGCGCCGCCCTCCGCCCCGCGTCGGCGGGACGCCGTTGTGGCGACTGATGCTCGGCGAGTTGCGCTGGGCCGTCCGTCAGGCGATCCATCCGGCGAAGATGGTCGCGGCCTCGCTCGTGGCCATCGCCGTCGGGGCGATGCTCGGGCCGACGACTCCCGGACCCGTGCTGGACGCCGGCTGGCGACTCGCGGCCGCCGTGGTCCTCGGCCTCGTCACCGTCGCGGTGGCCCATGCCCTGTTGCAGCGCAACCGACCGGGCGAGGACGACCACCTGCGCCTGCTGCGCGTCATCGTCGCGTCCGTCGCCCTGCTGGTCGTCGCCACCATCGTCCTCGGCAACCTGCTCGCGGTGATCGCGGGGTCCCCGCCCTCGACGGCCGACGCCAGCCTGAGTGCCTCGCTGGACATCGACGCGCCCCTGCTCGGGGGGGCCGCCCTCCTGCTGGCCGGCGTGCTCGCCGCGTCACTGGGCACGCGCGTGGCGATCCCGGGCTCGCTGCTGTTCCTCGCCCTTGGCATGGTCATCGGCGACGACGGCTTCGCCTGGGTCGAGCTGTCTGACGCCGCCGCCGTCCAGAGCATCAGCGTCGTCGCCCTCGTGGTGATCCTGTTCGACGGGGGGCTGTCGACGGACGCGCGCAACCTGCGCCAGGGCATCGGACCCGGTCTGGCGCTGGCCACGGTCGGCGTCGCGATCACGGCGGGCATCACCGCCGTCGGGACGATGTGGCTGCTCGACGTGCCGTCGCGAGTGGCCTGGTTGATCGGCGCCATCGTCGCCTCGACCGACGCCACCGCCGTGTTCGCCCTGTTGCGCCGCACGCCCCTGCCCGAGCGTGTCGCCTCGATCATCCAGATCGAGTCCGGCGCCAACGACCCGGTGGCCGTCCTGTTGACCGTCGGCCTGCTGTCCGCGTGGGATGCCCCGCCGACGGCGTCCGCGTGGCTGGCATTCGGCGCGGTCCAACTGGTCGGCGGTGTGGCGGTCGGCTTCGCGGTCGGCGCGGCGGGCAGCACGCTGCTGCGACGCCTGGAGCTCGGGACCGCGGGGCTCTACCCGGTCCTGGCCCTCGGGGTCGCCGGGGCGTCCTACGGCGTCGCGGCAGCCGTCGGCGCATCTGGGTTCCTCGCCACCTACATCGCCGGCATCGTCGTGGCGTTCGGGTCGCCACGCCGACGTGGCGGCATCCGGTCGACGATCGGCGCCCTGTCGAGCGGCGCCGAGGTCGGGCTGTTTCTCCTGCTCGGGCTGCTGGTCTT
>JBFJMP010000285.1:0-4025 GCA_041633895.1 Nitriliruptoraceae bacterium | reverse complement strand
TTCGTCGTGAACAGTCACCGACCGGCCGACGCGTTGTCGGCAGGTGCGGCCGCCGCACGCGCCGGGGCGGCGCTCCTGCTCACGGGGACCGACGACGTGCCGACCGCGACCCTGGACGCGCTCGGCGGGCGCACCGACGTGACGATCGTCGGTGGGCCCGGCGTGGTCAGCGACATCGCTGCGACGACGATCCGCGACCTCGACATCGAGGTTGCCCGCCTCGGCGGCCCCACTCGCTACGAGACGGCGGCGACCGTCGCCCGCAGGCACCCGGGCGAGGGCGTGCTGCACGTCGTTGGTGGCGCCGACGGGAACCTGGTCGATGCGATCCCGGCGGGCTGGCTGGCCGCGTCGACACCCGGTGGGCCGGTGCTCTACACGCGACGCGACGACGTGGACCGCGGCACCGACCGCCACCTGCGACTCGGCGGACTGCGCACGACCACGAAGACGATGGTCGTCGGTGGTCGGGCGAGCGTGTCCGACGCCGGAGTCACCGCCCTGTCCGCCCGCTACGACGAGGCGGCCGACGGCGGTCCGCCGGCCGAGCTGCGTGCGATGTGGGTGCACCTGTTCGACGACTCGCTGAAGACCCGGACCGGGATCGAGGCGGTGCTCGACGCGGCCGCCGCGGCCAACCTGAACACGGTGATCGTGCAGGGCGCTCGTCGCCACGACGCGTTCTACGACTCGGACGTGCTGCCGGCGACGACCGACCCGGTGTTCAACGAGACGCCGGACCTCGACATGCTGGCGGAGTTGGTGCCCGCGGCCCACGCCCGCGGACTCCAGGTCCACGTCTGGTACTCGGTGATGCCAGCGATCCACTCGTCGATGGGACCGGAGCTCCCGCTGCCCGCCGGTCACGTCCACACCGAACACGGTCCCGCCAGCGACGACCCGTGGACCGTCCCCCGCGAGTTCAACACCGACTGGTACGACTTCCTCGACCCGGCCATCCCCGGCGTCCAGGATCACGTCGCCGCGATGGTTCGCGAGGTCGTCGAGCGCTACGACATCGACGGCGTCCACCTCGACTACCTGCGCTATGAGGTCGTCCAGCCCACGGTCGACACGCCGCCCGGGACGCAGCACCCCACGACGATGGCGCGGTACGACGCGCACGGCGACGGCATGGAGCTCGACGAGTTCCTCCGTACGCAGGTGACCGACCTCGCCCGGCGGGTGTTCCTCGAGGTCGCCGACGTCGACCCGACCGTCGTGGTGTCCGCGGCCCTGATCGCCCAGGGTGACGGCCCGCGTGAACTGGGCGGCTTCGACCAGACCCGCACGTGGTGGATGAAGGGCCAGGACTGGCCGTCGTGGCTGGCCGAGGGGCTCGTCGACCACGCCTTCCCGATGGCCTACTTCCGCGAGCAGACGCCCCGCTGGCAGCAGGCGTTCGACGACTGGGTGGACTTCACCGCCGGCCTCGACACGGACGCGTACGTCAGCGCGGTCGGCCAGGGCTCGTGGCTGAACTGCGCGCGGCACTCCGCCGACCAACTGGAGCGTGCCCTCGCGGTCCTCGACGGTGCCGGCCTCTACAGCTACCAGGGCGACGTCGTCACGTCCGGCGCCGACCACGATGCGTGCCCGGCGGATGCGCCCGGGGCGTTGCGACGGCTCGTCGTGGCGGACGGCGAGGTGTTCGACGACCCCGCCCCCGTCCCCGACGTCACGCGACGCAGCCAGCCGACGCAGGGGCACATCCTCGTGGCCGCCGCCGACGGCGACGACGTGATCGTCGAGTCGACCGACGGCTCGGCGTACCTCCGCCGCACGGACGCGACCGGTCGGGCGGGGTTCACGTGGCTCGACCTCGGCACGTACGAGGTGCGCCGCGGCACGGACATCCGGATCGTGACGGTCACGGCGGGCCAGGTCACGCACGTCGATCTGACACGATGACCGCAGCGGCCGACAGCCCCCTCGACACCTGGACCAGGAGCGTGCGTGCGCGGTGACGTGATCCTCCATGCACGGCTGGTGTCGCGGCCGCGCGGCATCGTGGGACTGGTGACGATGATCGCCGGGGGCGCCGCGTTCGCCAGCGCCTACGTGCCCTGGTACGAGGTGACGGCGTCGCTGTCGATGCTCGGCGACGAGGGTCAGCGCACGGTCGCCGACCTCGCGGGGTGGGAAGCCCACCCGTGGGGCTGGCTCGTGCCGACGCTGTCGCTGGTCGCCATCGCGGCCGGAGCAGCGCAGGCGCTGGACCGGCCGTGGCCACCACGCATCGCGCTCGGTGCCGGTGTCGGGATCGCCCTGACGGTCGCCGTCGCGGGCCTGCGCTTCCCCACCGTGGACCGCTTCGACGTCGCCGGATCCCCGTTGCGCGACATGGTGGCGCGCAGCGCCACGCTGCCCAGCGACATCGACCTCGCCTTCGGTGTGCGCGCCGCCGTCGGGATGTGGGTCGCGCTCGCCGCAGCGGCGCTGGTGATCGTGGCCACGTTGATGGCGCGGGACTCGCTGACGTGACCACGCCGTCCCTCGGTGATCGCCACGACCTGGTCGTCGTGGGCGCCGGCCTGGTCGGCCTGGCCACGGCGTTCGCCCACCTGGGTCGCCACCCGGGCGCGGACGTGGTCGTGGTCGAGGCCGCACCGCGCGTCGGCACCGGCCAGTCCGGTCACAACTCCGGCGTCCTGCATGCTGGCGTCTACTACGAGCCGGGATCGCTGAAGGCCCGGCTGTGCGGGCGCGGCAAGGCCATGCTCGAGGAGTACACGGCGGAGCGCGGCATCCCCGTCGACCGCTGCGGCAAGGTGGTCGTGGCGCTCGACCACGGCGAACTCGACCGGCTCGCGGAGTTGGAGCGGCGTGCGACCGCGAACCAGGTCCCGGGACTGCGGCGCCTCGACGTGGCCGGGTTGCGCGAGGTGGAACCCGCGGTGGCCGGGATCGCCGCGCTGCACTCCCCCGGCACGGGTGTCATCGACTTCGGCGCGGTCTGCCGGGCGCTGGCCGCCGACGTGACGGCCGCTGGCGGCGAGGTCCGGTTGTCGACGCCGGTCGTGGACCTCGTCGGACGCGGTGACCACGTCACGGTCGCGACGGCGGCGGGGCGCGACGACCTGACCGCACGACGGGTCGTGGTCTGTGCCGGCCTGCAGGCCGATCGCCTGCCGCCCAGCACCGACGGCACGCGGATCGTGCCGTTCCGGGGCACCTGGTCGCTGCTCGCCCCGGAACACGCCCAGCGCATCCGCGGCAACGTCTACCCCGTGCCCGATCCGCGCTACCCGTTCCTCGGCGTGCACCTCACGCCCCGGCGCGGTCAGGTCTGGGTGGGGCCGAACGCGGTCCTCGCCGGGTCACGCACCGGGAACCGGCGCGGGGCGCTCGATCGCGACGACCTGCGCGACACGGCCACGCACCGGGGGTTCTGGCGCCTGGCCGCCGACAACGTCGTGGCCGGAGCGCGCGAGCTGACGAACGAGCGCCTGCGCGGCCGCTACGCCGCCGAGGTCGCCCGCATGCTGCCGGGGGTCACGGCCGACGACCTGCTGCCCGGCCCGTCGGGGACCCGGGCGCAGGCCGTCAGGCGTGACGGGTCATTGGTCGACGACTTCCTGCTCGACGACGACGGCCTCGTGCTGCGCGTCCGGAACGCGCCCAGCCCGGCCGCCACCGCGAGCCTCGCCATCGGCGAGCACCTCGCCGACCTGCTCGGCTGAGCCGGTCCCAGCCGACGGCACGTTGCCGTTGGACACCTCGCCGACCATCGACACGCGCGGGGCGAACCGCCAGACGATGACGGCGTTCACGAGCGTCGCCAGGGCAGCCACGAGGAACGCCCACGACATCGCATCGGTGAACGCCATCCGGACCTGCTCGGCGGCCGCGAGGGGATCCGGCGCCTGGGCGGCGAACTGCAGGGCCGCGCCGACGGACTCCTGCGCGACCTCGCGCGCCTGTTCGGGCAGGCCGGCCAGTGCCTCCGCGATGTTGCTGCGGTAGACGACCGAGGTGATCGAGCCGAGCACGGCGATGCCGATCGAGCCACCGACCTCGCGCGT
>JBFJMP010000284.1:0-4026 GCA_041633895.1 Nitriliruptoraceae bacterium | reverse complement strand
GACCCCGAGCACGAGGGCGAGCACGATCGAGACGATGGCCGCGTCTGCGCCCAGCGCGCCGTCGTAGGCCGTCACCGAGATCACCCCGCGAAGGGTGAACGCGCCGGCCACGGCGACGATGCCCGGGACCGCCGCGACGTATCCGAACCGGACTGCGCCGAGGAGTGGCACGAGCAGCGCCGGGGACGGCGCCTCGAGCTGGGTGAAGGCATGCAGTGGCGCCTGGGCGAGGAGGATGACCGCGTCGAAGGCGTACAGCGCCCACATCCCGCGCCGCAGGGCGTCGGCACGCGGTCCGCGGTCGAGCCAGACGAGCGCCGCGATCCCCACGAGCAGGAACAGGGCGAGGCTGACGACCTCGATCCAGAACTCGAGGCCCGGGTGCTGCACCGTGTCGGTGACGGTGAGGACGATGCCCACCCCACCACCCAGGATGCGCAGCCACGCCAGCATCCGCTCGGTCCGCAGGGCGAGCGAGCGCTCGCGTCCACTGCCGACGGCCTCGACCTCTGACGCCACGTGCACCTCCCGGTCGACGTCCACCGACGTCTCCGTCAGCGTGCCACGACGGCTGCGGCCACAGGTCGCTTCGCCCGGTGCGGTCGATTCGGTCGTCGAACGTGACCGCCACGGCTCACGCGTCGTGTCCGATCGGCCGACGTCAGTCCCGCAGGAAGAAGCCGTACGGGCTCGGGACGGCACCACCGCGCGCCTGCGGGTGATAGTGCTCGGCCTGCAACAGGGCGGCGAGCTCGGATCGGCTGGACACGCCGACGCGCTGGTAGATGGCCTTCCTGTGGTCGTTGGCCGTGTGCTCCGAGATCTCGAGGGCCCGTGCGACCTGGGTCATGGACCGCCCGAGCAGCAGCAGCCCCAGCACGTCGCGTTGTCGCGCCGTCAGTCCGTAGGCGTCCACCAGCAGCGCGCCGACCTGGGCCGGACGCGCCGCCTCGACGATCACCGCCACGCCGTTGCCGTCGCCGGTCGTGCTGGAGGCATGGAGGACCAGCACGCGGCCGTCCTCTGCCACCAGTCGGCTGGTCGCCCCGGCCCAGTCCTGCCGCACCTGGACCGCCGACGCTGCGGCGCGTGCGGCGCTGACGAGGTGGTGGCCACCGACGTCGAGCCAGTGCTCGCCCGGTTGGGTGAGCGCGACGACGCTCCCGTCGTGGGCGACCTCGATGATGCCCGGCGGGTCGTCGACGGCCTCAGGACGGGTGGCGGCAGCACGCAGCAGTCCGAGCCGGATCCCCTCGGCGACCACCGGCGCGAGCGCCTCGACGGTGGCGCCCTCGTCGCTCGAGAAGCGCTCCCCGAGGCGGTACAGGCTGACGCTGCCCCAGGCCTGGCCCTGCGCCCACAGGATGGCGCGCAGTTCGTCGGTGACGCCGAAGTTCGAGAAGACATTGCGCCAGCGTGCGGCGCGTGAGAGGTCGCCGTCGGTCTCCTCCGCCAGGATGGCGATCGTGCGTCCGTCTCGGATCAGGTCGAAGTACGTGGACGGCTCGTCAGGATCGAACTCGTGGCGGAAGATGGCGGACTCCCGTTCCGGGTCCTCGTCGATCCCGGTGAGCATGCACGCGGTCGACAGGCCCGTTGCCGGATCGTGCGTCGACCAGGCCGCCACGGCGTACGGCACGTGGTGGCGCAGGATCTCGTCGAACTCCCGGCACATGTCCTCCACGCCGACATCCGCGTGGATCACCTGCCGTGCGCGCCGTGTCAGGTCGATCATGGGGGTCCCCTCGCCACGAGCGACCAAAGCAGGTCGGGCGTCCCGTGTCACGGGCTGTGGCCTCCCCAGTACCGGGGATGGGTGCCGCGTCGGATCCCGTCGATCGTGGAGGCAGGGCGGCCATCGGGTCGTCCTCTGCCCGCACCATCCTCCAGGAGGGATGCCATGGACGAGGCCAACGCACCGGACGCCAGCCCGGGTCACGAGCCAGGAGGTCGCGCTGCGGGAGGGCTGCTCATCGCGGGCGCCGCACTGCTGTTCGGCGGGAACATCGCCCATCCCGTGGATGCCGATCCCACACCGCTGTCCCGACTGGAGATCGGCGGTGGCGCCGACTGGCTCGTGATCCACCTCGTGGTTGCGGCCGGGTTCGTCGCGGTGACGCTCGGACTCGTCCTGCTCGCCGGCGCCCTGCGTGAGCGTGCCGAGCCGGCAGCGACGGTGCTGGCGGTGGTGGCCGTCCTGGGCGGCATCGTGATGGCCACCGTCTTCGCGGCGTTCGACGGCTACGCGACCGGGACGTTGGCGGAGTCGTGGCAGGGCGCGGACGTGGCCGCACGCGCCGACATCGAGACGGCCGCTCGCGTCGTGGATGCGATCGACTCCGGGCTTGCGGGCTTCGGGACGCTGCTGCTGATGGGTATCGCCATGATCGCGCTGGGCGCCTGCCTGGTGCATGCGCAGGTGGGCGGGACCTGGCTGCGGGTCGCCCCGTGGGTGGTCGGCACGCTGGGCACCGTCACCGGTCTGGCGTTGCTGGTGGGTGGCGCGACGTCCACCACGATCAACCTGTTGCTGCGACCGACCGCGGTCGGGATGACGATCAGCCTGCTCTCGCTGGGCATCACCCTCCGACGGTCGGTCACGGCGGCGACCGTCGACGCCCTGCCGGACGGTCAGCGTCCCGTGACGGCCTGACCGGTCACCACCGGTTGGAGGGGTCGTCGGCATCGAGGGCGCCGGGGACCCCGTCGCCGTCGGCGTCGATCGCGCCAGCCGTCCAGTCGTCGGCCCACTCGTCGCCGTCGAGGGCACGGATGCGGCTGTCGTGGACGTCCGGCTCGATCAGGCACGGCACGCCGACAGCCGCATCACAGTCGGCACATGCCACGTCAAGCGGGCCGCGCGGGCGGCTGCGGCTCCCACGATCCCTGCCGGTCATGTCGCGGCCCCGTCCGTGGCGGTGAGGCGTGCGCGCAGGTCCGCGAACGCCCGATTGTGGTCCTGCACCGGGAGCAGGCCACGCAGCCGTTCCCATGCCTCGGTGGCCGGCAGGCCGACCAGGGCCGCACTGCACGCGGCGATCAGCAACGGGGTGCGACTGTGCGCCCCGACGCAGTGGACGTAGACCGTGAGCCCGGCCGCGAGGCGGTCGGTCACGACGTCGACCAGGTCCGCGACGACGAAGTCGAGGTTGGGGTTGTCGCCGGTCCCATCGGTGTCGGTCAGCCACGCCTGCACGTGCTCGACGGGGCGTCCGTCGGCATGTGCCGCGGGGACGTCGCGACGGCCCACTCGACACAGGGAGATCACGACGTCCGCGCCCCGGTCGACCGCCCCCGGCAGCCCCGGGAGGTTGCCGGCCACCAGGCGGCCGCCGACGTCCCCGACGAGCTCGTCGGGGACCTCGACGCAGACCCGCGTCGGCTCGGCGTTGCGCGCCCAGGGCAGCAGCGTCGTGGCCTCCGGCCAGGCGAGTTCGTCCGGGACGCCACCGCGCGCGGTCAGGACGCCGAGTCGCACCAGGTCCGTGCCGGTGAATCCCGGCCACCCGTGCAGCGGCCGCCGCCATGCCGTGGGGACCGCCGAGGCACCCCAGCGTGCGCCCCGCACCTGACCCGCGATCGCCGCGACCGTGTCCGTGTCGTGGCCGATCCGGACGGCGGCCTCCAGCGCGTCCTGCAGGTGCCGGCAGGCCGGGCCGTCGGCGGGGACGGGCGTCTGCGAGATCGCGGCGTGTGCGGCCTGCAACGCGGTGACCACGTAGCCGTTGGGGGAGAACGTCGCCGGGGCGCGCGTCTCGGCCTCGTCGAGTCGAGCCCGCCAGAAGTCGGCCCGCTCCCACGGCAACAGGTCGAGGCCGTCGCGCACCCCGTCGAGGCGAGCCTCACGCACGGCTCGGTCGATGGCGATGCACCACAGCACGCAGGCCTCGCCGGCCAGCGGGTCGCCGTGGGTGATCGCGGACACGGCGTGGGCGGACTCGGCGATCGCCTCGTCGTCACCGAGGTTGGCCAGCGCGACGGCGGCCGTGCGCATGAGGGAGCCGTTGCCCGCGGCGGCGTTGGGGT
>JBFJMP010000283.1:0-4041 GCA_041633895.1 Nitriliruptoraceae bacterium | reverse complement strand
TGCTCGACCGTGGCGTCGTCGAACGACGGGCGGACATCGTGGTGTGCGTGCACAACGCACCGGACGACGTCGAGCGGTGCCTCGCCTCCATCCTCGAGTGGACGGACCTGTCACTCCACCGCGTGATCATCGTGGACGACGGCAGCGACGCCCCGACCGCCGAGGCGATGGTCACGTTCGCCGGCGCCCACGACGTCGCCCTCGTACGCCACGAAGAGGCCCGCGGCTACACCGTTGCGGCGTCGGCTGGGATCGCACAGGGCGAGGCGCCGTTCGCGGTGCTGCTGAACTCGGACACGATCGTCACCGAGGGCTGGCTCGACCGGATGCTCGACGTCGTGGCCGAGGACAACCGTGTTGCCGTGGTCGGCCCGTGGAGCAACGCGGCGTCGTGGCAGTCCGTGCCCGAACTCACGGACGAGAACGGTGCCTGGAAGGTGAACGAGCTCGCCGAGGGTGAGACCCCTGACGACGTGGCCGCGATGGTCCGGACGGCGTCGCCGCTGCGGCCGGACATCGCCCTGGTCAACGGCTTCTGCTACCTGCTGCGGCGCTCGGCGTACGACCACGTCGGCGGGCTGGACACGGAGCGCTTCCCACGCGGCTACGGCGAGGAGGACGACCTCAGCCTGCGCCTGCGCGCTGCGGGCTACCGCCTGCGCGTCGCGGACGACGCGTACGTCCACCATGCCAAGTCCCGCAGCTTCACCCCGGAGGGCCGCGCCCGCATCGTCGAGACGTCGAAGCAGGTGCTGCGTGACAAGCACGGCGCCGACGTCGTCCGTGCCGCCGTGACGACCCTGCAGACGGATCTGGGGCTGACCCGCGCGCGGACATCCGCCAGCCTGCGGATCCTGCGGGCGCGCGAGCAGGATGCCCTCCCCACGGACGCCCTCGCGCATGGGCCGCGGATCGCCTGGGTGCAACCCCACCTCGAACAGGTCGGGGGCATCCGACGCACGATCATGATGACGAACCGGATGCGGGCATGGGGGGCGGACACGGTCATCGTCACGCCGGAGGGGCGCGCGTCGACGTGGTTGCCGATCGAGTCCGAGGTCCTCAGCGTCCACGAGGCCGCGGCCCGAGACTTCGACATCGTGATCCTGACCGACCCGGATGTGGTCGACCACGCGGCCCGACTGAACGCCGGGAGCCGGATCACGTACCACCTGGCTGCCTACATGCGCTACCGCGAGGTCGATGACGGCCTGCGGGCGTTCTACGAGCTGCCGGGCCTGCACCTGGCGAACTCCCAGTGGACGGCGGACGCGGTCGAGGAGTACACCGGGCGCCAGGTTGCCGGGATCGTCCCCGGTGCCGTCGACCCGGAGGTCTTCCACCCCGTGCGCACCAAGGTGACGCACGACGTCGTCTGCTACGGCAGCCACCGGGCGCACAAGGGCACCGCGACGATCGTCGAGGCGACCCGGGGGAAGTCGCTCCTCAAGTTGGTCGACCTCGCCCTGCCGCAGGGATCGCTCGCCACGGGGATCTGCAGCGGCCGCGTCTTCGCCTCGGGGGCGTGGCACGAGGGCTTCAACCTCCCGCCGCTGGAGGCCATGGCCTGTGGGGTCCCGGTCGTCATGACGGACGACGGCGGCTCACGTGACTATGCCGTCGACGGCCGCAACGCCCTCGTCGTCGACGTCAAGGACGGCCGTGCGATGCGGCGGGCCGTGGAGCGCCTGCTCGACGACGAAGCCTTGCGAACCAGGCTCGTCGACGAGGGTCTGCGCACCGCGAACCGCTTCCACTGGGATGCCGTGACACGGACCTTCGTGGACCTTGCCCTGGTCGACGCGCACCCCGCCTGACCGTCGGGCGGTGCCGCTCGGCCGAGGTGCATGGCCGGTCCGGTCGGTACGCGCCGGTATCGTCTGTGCTCGGCGCTCGGTCACCTCCACGGCATCCTCGGGCTGGGGAGCGGTCGACGGCGCTGCCTCACGTCGAAGGATCCCATGTGGCCGGCGCCACCGTGCAGGGACAGGACACGCCGCAGCGGCGCACGCTGACGGCGCAGGACGCCATGGACTACGGGCTCCACCGGATGGGCGGGCGGCCGACCTTCCGCCGGTACATCAGCGACCTGTGGGCACGTCGCGAGTTCATCTGGCTGATCCCGCGCAGCGAGATGCGCAGCCGGGCCATGAACACGTTCCTCGGGAGCATCTGGCACCTGCTCAACCCCCTCCTGCTCGCCGGGGTCTACTACCTGGTCTTCGGCGTGATACTCGGGACCGGTGAGCGCGGGGGGATCAAGAACTACCCCGCGTACCTGGTCATCGGGATCCTCGTCTTCTTCTTCACCCAGAAGAGCTTCGTGGGTGGTGCTCGGACCGTCGTCAACGACGTCCGACTGCTGCAGAACGTGAACTTCCCCGCAGCCGTGCTGCCGATCTCGTCGACGCTCGCCGAGGCACTGACGCACATGTGGGCACTCGGCGCGATGTTCGTCGTGGTCATGCTCACGGGAGAGGCCCCCACCCTGTGGTGGCTGTTGGTCATCCCACTGGCAGCGATCCAGCTCGTCATGAACCTCGGGTTGGCCTTCATCTCGTCCCGGATCACCGTGCACTTCCGGGATGCCGAGCAGCTGCTGCCGTACCTCACGCGGATCTGGCTGTACCTGTCGGGCGTGATGTTCGGCATCGAGCGGATCCACGACCCCGTCAAGCAGTGGATCTTCCAGATCAACCCGCCCTACGCATTCATCCACGTGACGCGCGAACTGATCTTCGAAGGTCGGATCGAGTGGCTGTTCGTCGGCATCGCGACGGCCTGGGCGGTCGTCATCTTCGCCATCGGATTCGTCTTCTTCTGGCGTTACGAGGGGGAGTACGCGAATGCCGCTTGACGATGCCTTCACGACGACGTCCTCCGCGTCGATCGCCGCGGACGCCCCGTCCGTGGTGCTCGACGACCTCCACGTCACGTACAAGGTCTTCGAGGACGTGCGCCCCACGTTCCGTCGATTCGTGACGAACCGCTTCAAGCCGCGCGACTACACGCCCATCCCCGCGGTTCGCGGGGTGTCGTTAACGGCCGAGAAGGGCGAGACGATCGGCATCATCGGTCGGAACGGCTCAGGCAAGTCCACGATGCTCAAGGCGATCGCCGGACTGCTGCCACCCAGCCGTGGATCGGTCTTCGCGACCTCGCAGCCCGTCCTGCTCGCCGTCGGTGCAGCGTTGCGCCCCGACCTCAGCGGACGCCGGAACGTCTACCTCGGCGGGAGCGCCCTGGGCATGTCGACGGCCGAGATCGACTCTCGCTTCGGCGAGATCGTCGGGTTCTCCGGTGTCGAGCATGCGATCGACCGACCGCTGAAGACGTACTCGTCCGGCATGAACGCGCGCCTCCAGTTCTCGATCGCCTCGGCGATCGCCCCGGAGATCCTCCTGATCGACGAGGCGCTCGCCGTGGGGGACGCCGAGTTCAGGCAGAAGTCCGAACGACGTGTCCACGAGATGCACGACGCGGCCGGGACCGTCTTCATCGTGAGTCATGGCCAGGGCCTGCGTCGGCTCTGCACGCGGATAGTGTGGATCGACGACGGCCTGATGGTGGCCGACGGGGATCCCGACGAGGTCCTCGGTGCCTACGAAGAGGCCACCCACTCGGGTGCCGAGTCGTCGAAGTCATGACACCGGACGGCGGTCCCGACCCCAGCGACGGTCTGGAGTCGGAGGTTGCGCGCCTGCGGGACCTCCTCGACGCGGAGCGTCGCACGTCCGAGCAGTGGCGGCGTGTCGCCGAGGAACGCCGTGTCGCGATGGAGCGCCTCCGCCAGCGACGGGTCGTGCGATGGTTGTTCGCGGTGGCGAAGGTGGTCCTGCCACCGATCCAGCGTGTCCGGCACCGCCTGCGCGCCGTGGATCGGCGAGCGCGTCGCGTCGTGTCCGGACTCCTCGGGGCGCGGCACCGCCTCACCGCCCCGCGACGCGAAGCGGCCCTTCGACGCGCGGTGGCCGCGCTGCCAGCGCCAGGAGATCACGACCGCTCCGTGACCGCGGTGATCCTCACTCGCGATGGGCGTGA
>JBFJMP010000282.1:0-4048 GCA_041633895.1 Nitriliruptoraceae bacterium | reverse complement strand
TGCTGAACCGGACACGGACTGGCATCGGCATGCGGGCGATCGTGGACAACCGCGAGCTCCTGGCCTTGCACGGGGCGCGTCCGGAACGACTCGGGATGCTGTCGTGGGCGATCGGGTCGTCCCTCGCCGCCCTGGCCGGGATCATGCTGGTGTCCCAGGTCGGGCTGGACAACCTGACCCTGACCTTCATCGTCGTCAACGCCTTCGCTGCAGCCATGCTGGGTCGGCTGAAGTCGCTGCCGGCCACCTTCGTCGGCGCGATCATCCTCGGCGTGCTCATCGAGGAGTTCAACCTCTTCGTGACCAAGGTCCCCAGTTCCTGGACCGACATCGACTGGGTCGGGAACCTGATCGTCGGCACGCGCGGGGCGCTGCCAACCATCTTCCTGTTCGGCGCGATGCTCGCCATCCCCCAGGATCGCCTCCGCGTCGGGCGGGTCGAGGGCGCGACGCTGGTCAACCTCCCGTCGCGCACGAAGGTCATCGCCGGTGCCACGACCCTGATCGTGACGGTGGCGCTCGCGTCCGGCGTGCTGTCGGCGGGCATGACCGCGAACCTCGGCAAGGGGTTGTCCCTGGCGGCGATCATGCTGTCGTTGGTGCTGCTGGCCGGCTACGGCGGCGACATGTCGCTCGCGCAGCTGACCTTCGCGGGGTTCGGCGTCCTCACGATCGTGAAGTGGCTGCCGTTCCTCGGCGCGGAGATCACCGTGTGGTCGATCCTTGCCGCCGGGCTCGTGTCGGCCCTGTTCGGGGCGCTGGTCGCGCTTCCGGCCCTGCGCCTGCGCGGCCTGTACCTCGGCCTCGGGACCCTCGCGGTGGCCCGCGCGATGGACGACTTGGTCTTCAACAACCCGTCCTGGGGCTTCAACCTCGGCGGATCGGCGGAGATCGTCCGCCCGACCATCCTCGGGGTCGACTTCACGTCCGAGCGTGGTGCGGTGATCTTCATCGCGCTCATGTTCTCGCTGCTGGCGTTCGGCGTCCTCGAACTGCGCCGCAGTCGGTTCGGTCGGCTGCTGCTCGCCTCGCGTGACAGCCCGGCCGCCTGCGGAACCCTCGGCCAGTCGATCACGTCGACCCGGGTCATCACGTTCGCGATGGCGTCGGGGGTCGCCGGGATCGGCGGCGCGTTGCTCGCCACGGCGCAGGTCTCGGTGGGGTCCACCGACTTCGCGATGTTCCAGAACCTGCCGCTGCTGCTCCTGGCCGTCATCGGCGGGATCACGTCGGTCAGCGGCGCCCTGATCGGTGGGCTGTTCCTCGGGTTGCAGGGCACGATCCAGGACACGCTCGGCGAGTCCGGTGGTGCCCTGCTGTTCCTGCTGATCGGCGGTGGCGCGGTGGCGCTCGGGCGCAACCCGAACGGCCTCGCCGGGATCCTGTTCGACATGTATCGCCGGGCCACCGGCAGCGTGGATGATCCACCGGGCGCACCGGCCGTGGTCGACGTGCGCGACGACGAGCGGGTCCGGGAGGTGAGCTCCGTTGGCGTTGCTTGAGATCGACGACGTCCTGATGCAGTTCGGCGGCATCACCGCGGTCAACCACGCGTCCATCAGCGTGGAGCCGGGTCGCGTCGCGGGTCTGATCGGCCCGAACGGTGCCGGCAAGACCACGACCTTCAACATCATCTCGGGGTTGCAGGAGCCGACCAGCGGCACGATCCGGTTCGACGGCCACGACATCACGCGGGAGTCCGTGCACGACCGGGCGCGTCGGGGCATCGCCCGGACCTTCCAGCGCCTCGAGGTCTTCGGCTCGCTCAGCGTGCACGACAACATCCTGACGGCTGCCGAGATCCATCGGTCGTGGTCGGGCGGGTCGGGACGCGACGTCCGTCGCGCCACGCAGGACATCATCGACATGGTGGGGATCCGGGAGTTCGCGAACCAGCGGGCGGACGCCATCCCGACCGGGGTCGCCCGACTGACCGAGCTCGGCCGGGCGCTGGCGATCGAGCCCAGGGTCCTCCTGCTGGACGAGCCGTCGTCCGGGCTGAACGAGGAGGAGTCCCACGACTTCGGCGAGCTCCTGCTGCAGTTGGCGGCGGAGGGCCGGGCCATCCTCATGGTCGAGCACGACGTCGACCTGGTCATGCAGGTCTGCACGTGGATCGACGTCCTGGACTTCGGGACGATCATCGCGTCCGGACCCGCCGAGGAGGTCCGCGACGACCCGGACGTCCAGGCGGCCTATCTCGGGGTTGCCGACGACGACACGGTGGAGGCGGCCCGATGAGCGCGCCGATCCTCGAACTGCGCGACATCCACGCGGCCTACGGGCGCATCGAGGTGCTCCGGGGGGTGTCCTTCAAGGTCCCCCGGGGGTCGGTCGTCGCGTTGCTCGGTCCGAACGGCGGTGGCAAGACGACGACGCTGAACGTGGCGTCGGGGCAGATGGCGCCCACGTCGGGTCAGGTGCTCGTCGGCGGCGTCCCACTGGGTCCGGGTGTCGCGCCCGACTCCCTGGTTCGCATCGGGATGACGACCGTCGTCGAAGGTCGGGGCGTCTTCCCGAACCTGACGGTCGAGGAGAACCTGAAGCTGGGGACCTACGCGGGCGACATCACCGAAGACGACATGTTCGAGCAGGCGTACGCCCGGTTCCCGCGCCTCGGGGAGCGGCGCACCCAGCTGGCCGGGAAGATGTCGGGCGGCGAACAGCAGATGCTGGCGATGGCCCGGGCCCTCGGCAGTGATCCTGCGCTCCTGCTGCTCGATGAGCTGTCGATGGGCCTTGCGCCACTCATCGTGGAGGACCTCTACAACGTCGTCCGGCAACTCGCGGCGGAGGGCGTGTCAATCCTGGTCATCGAGCAGTTCGCGCGGACGGCCCTGGCCGTCGCGGACTACGGCGTGGTCATGGTCAACGGACGCGTCACGGCCGTCGGTGAACCGGCGGACATCGAGGCGGACGTCGAACGGGCCTACCTGGGAGGGACGGCAGCGTGAGACCACAGCGACGACGGCGGCTCGCCGCAGGCGTGATGTTCGCGACCGGCGCGGTGATCGTGATGGCGCCTGCCCTGGCGTCGGCAGAGGATCCACGGACCGACACCGACCTCATCGGCTACGACAACGAAGGCCGGGCCGCGCCGGTGACCGTGCGGTTCTTCGAGGACTTCATCCCCCTTCCGGTCGACCCCGGTGAACCGCAGTTCGAGATCACGCTCGCCCACTCGGGTGCGACCCTGACCACGGGGCCGTTGTCGCGTGGCGTGGCGTCGACCGTGTGGCCGGGCGCCGGCATCGGCGACGGCTGGGGCACCGTCGTGTGCTCCAGCGGCGGCGAGGACTGCGACGACCGGCAGACGTTCCCGCTCCGTGCCGCCGCGGAGTACCCGGGCGCCGGACCCGACTCGTGGTCCGAGGACACCCACGGGATCATGAGCGCGTCCGCCGTCGGCCTCGAGGCGGTCGGTCGCGCCTCGGCCGAACAGGCCGGCAGCGCAGCGGACGGGATCATCCAGACCGGTCCGGTCACGTCCGAGAGCCGGGTGACCGAGGTCGACGGGACGACGATCACCACGTCGGTGTCGTCGATCTCCGAGATCGCCATCGCCGGGGGAGCGGTCACCATCGATGCGGTCGTCACCCGGATGGAGGCGCGGTCGGACGGCGAGACCGCGGTCACCAGCGGCGAGACGACCGTGTCGGGCATCAGCGTCCTCGGCCAGCCCGTGCGCGTGACGGACAACGGGCTCGTCATCGAGGCCGCGGAGGGCGCCGGCCCGCTCGGCGACGGCCTTGGCGACCTCACCGGGCCCCTGGGCGAGACGCTGCTCGATCCCGTCAACGACGTCGTCTCGGCGGTGCTGGACGGCATCCGGGGCCTGAGCCCCGAGCAGGCCATCGGCGTGGGGTTCGACTTCCCCGACCAGGAGGAGGTCATCGACGGCGGCATCGCCGAACGTCGCGCGGACGGCGTGACGATCGTGCTCGACATGACGGCGCTCAACGGCATCCTCATTCCCATCCTGGAGGCGGCCAACTACCAGGACCTGCTCGCGCTCATCCCCGACGACCCGGACAACCCCGACGACGCC
>JBFJMP010000281.1:0-4053 GCA_041633895.1 Nitriliruptoraceae bacterium | reverse complement strand
GGTCGCCCCGCCCGACACGTCCGAGCGCCAGTCCAAGGCCGGGATCCTGATCCCCGCGACGGCCAGGTCGGTGGACCGCAGGGGGATCTGGGGCGAGGTTCGTGGCGTGGGCATGCACGTCCGCCACGTGCAGCTCGACGACGAGGTCCTGTACCTGCCGGAGGACGCCATCGAGGTGGACGTCCAGGGCGACACCTTCCTCATCGTGCGCGAGCGTGACATCCACGCGACGGCATCGACGCGCGAGGACAGTGCAACGGGGCTGTACCTGTAGAGGAGGACGCGGTGGGCGGTCCGAACAAGGTCCGGCGCAAGCTGGCCATCGCGGCGTGGGGCGCGCCGCGCGAAGGCAACATCTACGGGCGCCTGACGGTCGACGCCACCGAGGTGTTGGCCTACGTCGACGACGTCCGCGAGCGGACCGGTGAGCGGGTGACCGTGACCCACGTCGTGGGGGCCGCGATCGGCCGGGCACTGGCGTCCGAGCCCTCCCTGAACGGCACGATCCGGTTCGGCCGCTTCGTTCCCCACGACGACGTGAACCTGACGTTCCTCGTGACCATGCCGGACGGGTCCGATCTGGCGAAGGCCCGCATCGATCGCGTGGACCGGCGCGTTCCCAGCGACATCGCTCGCGAACTCCGCGAGCGTGTCGAGCGGCTCCGCAGCGGCGGTGACAGCGACTGGGAGAAGTCCAAGGGCGTCGTGAGGGTCCTCCCGACCTGGGCGCTGCGGCGCCTGCTCTGGTTGACCGGGTGGCTGTCGTCGTCGCTGGGCGTGTCCCTGCCCGCGTTCGGCGTGCAGCGTCATGCCTTCGGGTCGGGCGTCATCACCAACGTCGGTTCGTTCGGGGTGGACGAGGCGTACGTCCCACCGACCCCGTTCGCACGTGTCCCGCTGTGGGTGCTGATCGGGGCCGTCCGGGATGCCGCCGTCGTCCGCGACGGGGCCGTCGTGGCAACCCGCGAACTGACCCTGACCGTGACCATCGACCATCGGTTCATCGACGGCTTCCAGGCCGCCACGCTGGCGCAGTCGGTGCGCCGCACGTTCGCGGATCCCTGGTCTCTCGAGTCGTCTCTCGAGTCGTCTCTCGAGTCGTCCCTCGAGTCGTCGCGGCCGACACCCGCACACGAGGAGTCCGCATGAGCACGTCTGCCGCAGCCGCTGTCGGGCCACCTCCCGGCATGCGTGTCCGGGTCTCGAGCAACGAGGCGCCCCAGGGACCGTCACCTGCCGCGATCGCGGCTGCGAACGCCGCGGTGGCCGAGGCCAACCTCTACCCCGACGACCAGGCCGTCGCACTGCGCACGGCGTTGGCGGCGCACGAGGGTCGTGCCTTCGACGAGGTGGCCGTGGGGACGGGATCGGCAGCCGTCCTCATGGACCTGATCGCACACGAGTGCGTGGACGGTGGATCGGTGCTCGCGTACGAGCGTGCATTCGTCGTCTACCGCCTCGGTGCGGCCAACGCCCGGGTTCCCTACGTCGAGGCGGCCACCACCGGACCGGCCGCGGTCGGCACCAGCGGCTACCAGCGCGACCCGCAGGCCCTGCTCGATGCCCTCGGCGACGACACGCGGGTCGTCATCATCGACAACCCGGGCAACCCGACCGGCAGCCACCTCGACGCCGACGGACTGCGGGCGGTCGTGGCCGGCGTCCCCGACGACGTCACGATCGTGGTGGACGAGGCGTACCACCACTTCGCGACTGGCCACGGCCGCTACGGCACGGTCGCCGACCTCGGGCTCGAACACCCCCGCCTGCTCGTGTCGCGCACGTTCTCGAAGGCGTACGGGCTGGCCGGACTCCGAGTCGGCTACCTGCTGGGGCCGGCGGAGCTGGTGCGCTCCATCGATCAGTGGCGTTCCCGCTTCAACGTGACGGCGCCGGGCCAGGCGGCCGCGATCGCTGCACTCCAGGACATCGACCACCTGCGCGGCGTCGTCGACACGGCGGTGTCCGGTCGCACCCGTATGGAGCAGCACCTGCGTGACGTGGGCGTCCCGTTCACGTCGTCGCTGGGGAACTTCGTGACCCTCGAGGGCGGTGGCCCGTCAGGACCGGTCGTCGAGGCATTCGCGGCGCGCGGCATCGGTGTGCGGCCGCTGGCCCCCTACGGCATGGGCGACCAGATCCGCATCACGGTCGGCACGCCGGACGAGGTCGACGAGGTCCTCGCGGCCGTCGACGACATCCTGGTCCCGTGAGGCGCCTGGCCACCCTCGCCGCGGCGGGCAGCCTGCTCGCCGCCTGCGCCGGCCCGTCGGGGCTGGACCTGCGGGCCGTCACGGACGGGATCGCGCCCCCGCCGGACGCCGTCCTCGCGGACGCGGACTGGCCGGACACCGCCGCATGGATCGTCGACGAGGTGGACCGCTCGGGTCGGCCCGTCATCGTGAAGTTCTTTGCCGCGTGGTGCCTGCCCTGCCGTGAGGAGGCCCCCGTCCTGCTGGACGCCATGGCCGCCCACCCCGAGGTGGCGGTGCTCGGCGTCGACCACGAGGACACCCGGGGCGCCGCCGAGGACTGGATCGTCGAGTACGGGTTCGATGCGTTCCCGACGGTGTTCGACGTCGAGGGGCAGGCCGCCCGTGTACTCGGGGCCCGCGGGATGCCGGCGGTGGCGTTCATCGACCGCACCGGCCGCCTGGTGGGTTCGCACACCGGCCCCATCGACCCCGCACTGCTCGAGGAGTGGATCGACCACCTCGCCCACGACGGCCCCCGTCCGTCGGATCGCGCCAGCGGCCCATGACGACGGTCACCCGCACGGAACGGGTGGACCTCGGCGCGCATGCGGTCGAGGTCACCACCGTCGGCGCCCCGACCGCGCCGGCGGTCCTCCTGCTCCACGGCGTCGGGTCCAGCCGCCAGTTCCTGGTGGACGCGTTCTCGGTGCCCCTGGTCGCTGCCGGCTGGCGTCTGCTGGCGGCGGACGTGCGGGGACACGGCAGGGCCACACCATGGCCGGATCCGAGCGACCACACCCTGGAACACCTCGCAGCCGACGTCCAGGACCTGCTGCGATGGTCGGGCGCACGAGTCGTGGGCGGGGTGTCCCTCGGTGGGCATGCGGCGGTCGAGGCCGTTGCCCGCGGGGGCCACGTGGACGGCGTCGTCGCGTGCCTGCCCGCGTGGACCGGCCCCGCCGAGCCCGGGGTCGGCCCCCATGCGGCGGTCGCCGAACAGGTACGGGCGATCGGGATCGACGGGATGCTGCGCGGCTTCGTGCAGGACACCGCGATGGTCCCGTGGCTTCGACAGGTGCTGGTGCGGGACTGGCCCGCCTGCGACCCGTCGTCGTTGGAGGCCGCACTGCTCGCACTGGACGGCGGACGGGCGCCGGGTCCCGCGGCGCTCGCGGGCCTGGACGTGCCGCTCGCCGTCGTTGCGTGGGACGACGACCCCGGCCATCCACTGGCGGTCGCACAGCGCTGGGCCGACCTTGCCGCCCGCAGCCGTCTCGAGCAGATCTCCCTCGACGGGGCGCAGCACGACCTGGCGGTCTTCGGTGTCGCCGCGGTCGCCGCCCTCGATGCGCTCGGGGTGACGCCGGGTTCAGGCGTCGCCTGACGCCTCCGCGCGCTCGAAGGACAGCAGGCGCTGGCCCCCGTCGACGGTGGCGCCGGCGCGCACGAGCACCTCGGTGACCGTCCCGTCGGCCGGGGCCGTGATCGCGTGCTCCATCTTCATGGCCTCGACGATGGCGAGGACGGCGCCGGCCTCGACGGACTGACCCGCCTCGACGCGGACCTCGATGACGGCACCCGGCATGGGCGCCGTGAACGCGTCCTCACCGGCGAGGTCGGCGGCATCGGCGCGATGCGTGGCGCCCACGTGGCGCAGGACGACCACCCGGCCGTCGTGGTGCAGCCAGACGTCGTCACCGACGACGGCGCTGCTCCCGGCGGCGGCAGACAGCTCGACAACGTGCCCGTCGAGGGTGACCCGGAGGTCGTGTGCGCGGCCCTCCACACGCACCCGCGTGTGGTCGTCGCCGCTCGCGAGGTCGACGGTCCATCCCGCGCCGGAGGTCCGCCACGGCCC
>JBFJMP010000280.1:0-4070 GCA_041633895.1 Nitriliruptoraceae bacterium | reverse complement strand
GGCGTGCAGCTTCATCCTGTCTGGCCTGCGGGTGTTCGACATCACCGACGTGCACCACCCCGTCGAGGTGGCCTACTTCAACGCCCCGATCGCCGACCGCCCGCTCTTCGACGCGACCGGGCTGCTGCTCGATGCGAGCAACTGGGCGATGTCGAGTCCGGCCTTCGTCCCCGAACGCAACGAGATCTGGTACTCGGACGGGTTCCAGGGCTTCTTCGCCGTCCGTGTCACCAACGACGTGTGGCCGGCCGACCGTGGCCCGGCCCCGGCACCCGACCCGACGCCGACGGCAGAGGCGGCCCCGGATCCGGCGCCGCAGCCCGAGGTGGGCGGCGGGGCGGCGGATGGGGACGAATCCCCGGCAGGCCAGCCATTGCCGGTCACCGGACCGGCCGAGAACCTTCGCATCCTCGGCACGATCCTGCTGGCGGCCTCGCTGCTGCTCGCCCGCCCGGCCGGCCGCAGGCGCGCCTGACGGGCCGCCACGGGCCAGCAGGGCCCGGTTGGCGCCGGAGTCGAGTGGGCCGATACGCTGTGCCCTGTCGCATCACGGGCCAACGACGTCCCGGCACTCTGCGCGGACCCATCCCGGAGCCCCGGTAGCGGTCCATCACCGTCCGTTTCGTCGTTGGAGTTGTCCCATGACGCCCTCGCACGCCCACCGTCCGCCGACCGCCGGTCTCTACGACCCCGGATACGAGCACGACGCCTGCGGTGTCGCCTTCGTGGTCGACATGCACGGTCGACGCAGCCACGACATCGTCCGCAAGGGCCTCCAGTCGCTGTGCAACCTCGACCACCGTGGGGCCACGGGTGCCGAGATCAACGTCGGCGACGGCGCAGGAATCCTCATCCAGGTCCCCGACGCCTTCCTGCGTGCGACCTGCGACTTCGAACTCCCGGCGGCCGGCACCTATGCCGTGGGCCTTGCCTTCCTGCCGGGCGTGACGGCCGACGCCGACGAGGCCGCGGTCGCCATCGAGAAGATCGCCGTGGACGAGGACCTCCGCGTGGTCGGTTGGCGCGACGTCCCGACGGACGCAGACATCCTCGGTCGTTTCGCGCGCGACGCGATGCCGACCTTCCGCCACATGGTCGTCGCGGCCGCTGACGACGCCGCGCCGCTGACCGGACTGGACCTCGAGCGTGCCGCCTTCGTGCTGCGCAAGCGCATCGAGCACGAGGTCCGGATCGGCGACCACGACCCGATCTACTTCCCGAGCCTGTCCGGCCGGACCCTGGTCTACAAGGGGATGCTCACGTCGCTCCAGGTCCAGGAGTTCTTCCTCGACCTCGGTGACGAACGCGTCGACTCGGCCCTGGCCCTGGTGCACTCGCGGTTCTCGACCAACACGTTCCCGTCCTGGCCCCTGGCCCACCCGTACCGGATGCTCGCCCACAACGGGGAGATCAACACGGTCCGTGGCAACCGCAACTGGATGCGTGCCCGTGAGGGGGCGCTGTCCAGCGCCGCCTTCGGTGACCGCCTCGAGCGCGCGTTCCCGATCATGACCCCGGACGCGTCGGACACGGCCAGCTTCGACGAGTGCCTCGAACTGCTGCACCTCGGCGGTCGCAGCCTCCCGCACGCCGTCCTGATGATGATCCCGGAGGCGTGGGAGAACCACGAGTCGATGCCGCAGGACAAGCGGGACTTCTACGAGTTCCACTCCTGCATGATGGAGCCCTGGGACGGTCCGGCGTCCATCGCCTTCACCGACGGCACCGTGATCGGCGCCGTGCTCGACCGCAACGGCCTGCGTCCGTCGCGCTACTGGGTCACCGACGACGGGCTGGTCGTCATGGCGTCCGAGGTGGGGGTGCTCGACATCGACCCGGCCACGGTCGTGACCAAGGGGCGCCTGCAGCCGGGCCGCATGTTCCTCGTGGACACCGCGCAGGGCCGGATCATCGCCGACGACGAGGTCAAGTCGGAGTTGGCCGCCGCCGAGCCGTACGGCGAATGGCTGGCCGACGGCATCCTGACGCTCGACGACCTGCCGACGCGTGAGCTGCTGACCCCGCAGCACGCCTCGATCGTCCGCCACCAGCGCGTGTTCGGGTACACGTCCGAGGAACTGAAGGTCATCCTCGCCCCGATGGGCCGCACCGGTGCGGAACCGATCGGGTCGATGGGGACCGACACGCCGATCGCCGCGCTCAGCGACCGCTCGCGCCTGCTGTTCGACTACTTCGTGCAGCTGTTCGCGCAGGTCACCAACCCGCCGCTGGACGCCATCCGCGAGGAACTGGTCACCTCCATGGCCGGCACCATCGGCCCGGAGGCGAACCTGCTCGAGCCCGGTCCGGAGTCGTGCCAGCAGATCGTCCTGCCGCGGCCGATCATCACGAACCAGGAACTGGCCAAGATCATCTACATCAACGAGGACGGCAGCCAGCCGCGCTTCGAGTCGTTCGTGGTCGACGGCCTCTTCCCGGTCGCCGAGGGTGGCGAGGGCCTGCGCAACGCGCTGGACGACGTCTGCCGCCAGGTCAGTGCCGCCATCGAGGCCGGCGCCAAGATCATCGTGCTGTCCGACCGCTACTCGAACGCGGACCTGGCGCCGATCCCGTCGCTGCTGCTGACCGGTGCCGTCCACCACCACCTCATCCGCGAGCAGACGCGCACCCGCGTCGGGCTCGTGGTCGAGGCCGGTGACGCCCGCGAGGTCCACCACATGGCCGCCCTCATCGGGTACGGCGCCGCGGCGATCAACCCCTACCTCGCGATCCAGACGCTCGACGACCTCGTGGACCAGAAGGTCATCCAGGGCGTGTCGAAGCACACGTCCGAGCGCAACTACGTCAAGGCGTGCACCAAGGGCGTCCTCAAGATCATGTCCAAGATGGGCATCTCGACCGTCGCGTCGTACACCGGCGCCCAGGTCTTCGAGTGCATCGGGCTGTCGCAGGACGTCATCGACGCCTACTTCACCGGCACCACCACGAAGCTCGGCGGCATCGGCCTCGACGAGATCGCCGAGGAGGTCGCCCAGCGGCACCGCTTCGCGTACCTCGACCGCCCCGAGGAGGCCGCGCACCGCGACCTGTGGCAGGGCGGCGAGTACCAGTGGCGTCGTGAGGGCGAGCACCACCTCTTCAACCCCGAGACGGTGTTCAAGCTCCAGCACGCGACCCGTACCGGACGCTTCGACATCTTCCGGGAGTACACGCAGCGCGTGGACGACCAGGCGGAGCGCCTGGCGACCCTGCGCGGCCTGCTGTCGTTCAAGGAGGGCGTCCGCGAGCCCATCCCGATCGAGCAGGTCGAACCGGTCTCCGAGATCGTGAAGCGCTTCTCGACCGGGGCGATGTCGTACGGCTCGATCTCGGCCGAGGCCCACGAGACCCTCGCCGTCGCCATGAACCGGCTCGGCGCCAAGTCGAACACCGGTGAGGGCGGCGAGGACCCGGACCGCTTCACGCCGGACGAGAACGGCGACCTGCGCCGGTCGTCGATCAAGCAGGTGGCGTCGGGCCGCTTCGGGGTCACGTCGCACTACCTGACCAACTCCGACGACATCCAGATCAAGATGGCGCAGGGCGCCAAGCCCGGTGAGGGCGGCCAGCTTCCCGGCAAGAAGGTCTGGCCGTGGATCGCCGAGACGCGCTACTCGACGCCGGGCGTGGGGCTCATCTCGCCGCCGCCGCACCACGACATCTACTCGATCGAGGACATCAAGCAGCTGATCCACGACCTCAAGAACGCCAACCCGCAGGCACGAGTGCACGTCAAGCTCGTCGCGGAGGCCGGGGTCGGAACGGTCGCTGCCGGTGTCTCCAAGGCCAAGGCCGACGTCGTCCTGATCTCGGGTCACGACGGCGGGACCGGCGCGTCGCCGCTCAACTCGCTCAAGCACGCAGGTGGACCGTGGGAGCTCGGCCTCGCCGAGACCCAGCAGACCCTGATCGCCAACGGCCTGCGTGACCGGATCATCGTCCAGACCGACGGTCAGCTCAAGACCGGTCGCGACGTCATCATCGCCACCCTGCTCGGCGCCGAGGAGTTCGGGTTCGCGACTGCACCGCTGGTCGTGTCCGGCTGCATCATGATGCGCGTGTGCCACCTC
>JBFJMP010000279.1:0-4082 GCA_041633895.1 Nitriliruptoraceae bacterium | reverse complement strand
GACATGGACACGTACCGGCGCCTCTACACCCGCCCCGTGCGCCGCTTCTACGAGCGACTCCTGGACAAGCCGATCGAGGACGCCGAGTGGCACTGGATCGACGACCACTTCCACACGTCGTACGCCGCCGCGCTCGAGAAGGTCCACCTCGACCTGCATGCCCACGACGCCCTCGACCGCGTCGCATCCACGGGGCGGTCCCAGTCGCTGCTGTCGATGGCCCGTCACGACGACCTCGTCCGCCTCGTCACCGCGTACGGGATCCACGACCGCTTCCTGCGCGTCGACGGCGTCCGGGGACCCGGCGGCGACCGCAAGGCCCGCTACCTCGAGGCGCACCTGCGCGCGCTGGCGCTCGACGAACACATCGCCCCGTCGAAGATCCTCGTGGTCGGTGACGCCGTCGACGATGCCCATGCGGCGATGCACGTCGGCGCGCACTGCATCCTCTACGACGGCGGGTCGCATCCCGTCGAGGAGCTGGAGTCGACCGGACTGCAGGTCGCGCGCACCCTCACGGAGGCGCTCGAACTGGCCGGGGTCGACTGACGTGGAGCGTCCCGACGAACCCATCCTCCACGCGGACATGGATGCGTTCTATGCCTCGGTGGAGCAGCGCGACAACCCTGACCTGAAGGGCCGACCCGTCGTGGTCGGGGGCTCCGGGAACCGGGGCGTCGTGGCCGCGGCGTCCTACGAGGCACGCACGTTCGGCGTCCGCTCGGCCATGCCGATGGTGCGGGCCCGACGGCTGTGCCCGCAGCTCGTGGTCGCCCCGGCGCGCTTCGACGTCTACGCGGAGGTGTCGTCGCAGGTCATGGCGATCTTCCGCGAGGTCACCCCGCTGGTCGAGCCGCTGTCGCTGGACGAAGCGTTCCTCGACGTCGGCGGGGCGCGGCGCCTGCTCGGCGAGCCGGTCGACATCGCGGCAGACCTGCGCCGCCGGGTACGCGACGACCTCGACCTCGCCGTGTCGGTCGGCGTCGCCCCGTCCAAGTTCCTGGCCAAGCTCTGTTCGGGCAAGGCGAAGCCGGACGGGATCAAGCACCTGCGCCTGGCCGAGGTCGAGGCCTACCTGCGCCCGCTCCCGGTGTCGGACCTGTGGGGCGCGGGGCCCAAGACCGTCGAACGCCTCAGCGACTACGGCTTCGACACCGTCGGCCAGATCGCCGATGCGGACCTGCGCACCCTCACGCGCGTCGTGGGTGACGCCATGGGGCGCCAACTGCACCGCCTGGCCCGCGGACTCGACGAACGCCGCGTCGTGCCGCACGACCTCGCGAAGTCCATCTCGGCCGAGACCACCTTCGACGAGGACATCGACGACCCGGAACAGCTCCAGCGCGTGCTGCTCCGGCTGGCCGAGAAGGTCGGGTACCGCCTGCGCCGTGCGCACATGTCGGGACGCACGATCACGATCAAGGTCCGCTTCGCGTCGTTCGAGACCGTCAGCCGGTCGACGACGCTGGCCCTGCCGACCGACCGCACCCGCGACCTCGTCGACCACGCGCACGAACTGCTGGACTCGCTCCGCCTCGAACGCGTCCGGGTCCGGTTGCTCGGCGTCGGGGTGTCCAACCTCGCCGACGCCGAGGCGGCCTCGCAGCTGTCGCTGGACGTGGACGAGCGCTGGGAGCACGTCGATGCGGTGGCGGACGCCGTGCGCGAACGGTTCGAGGGCCTGTCGGTGACCTCGGCGTCGCTGCTCGACGACGACGAGGAGGTGCGCGCCCCGACCTCCGACGAGTGGCAGCGCCCCGACCAGCGGCCCCGACCGGCGCGGTAGCTCAGACCAGCGGCAGGAACCGCACGGTGTTGCGCTGGCGCCGGCGTCGGTCGAGGTGGCGGGCCAGCGCCTCGTAGACCACGTCGCCGACCATGGCCCGCAACTCGGCCTCCATGTCCCGGTACAGCGGCCGGCGTGCACCGAAGGCGGCCGGGTCGTCGGTGCAGTACCACTCGAAGTCCGCGCCGCCCGTGCCCCAGTGACCGCGTTCGAACGCGGCGATCGTGTGGACGTGCAGGGTCGTGCCGTCGTTGTCCACCTGCTCGTCGACCGTGCGGTGCAGGGGGAGTTGCCAGCACACCTGCGGCTTGTGGGTCATGTGGTGTTCACCGCGGGACACGGCGTACTGGTGCAGGGCACAGCCGGCGCCGGCGGCGTGGCTCGACCGGTTGAGGAAGATGCATGCCCCGTCGACCCTGCGGGTGTGCACCTCGTCGTCCTCGTCGACCTCCGTGCAGCCCTGCTGGCGCGCGAGGTCGTGGAACTGCATGACGGTGTCGTCGAGGTCCTCGTCGACGAGTCGCTGCAGCGTGGCCTCGTCGTCGTCCTCGTTCAGGTAGGCCCCGTGCGCGCAGCAGCCGACCTCGGGATCGCCGTCGATGCCCTCACAGCCAGCCCCGTAGATGCAGTGGTAGCCCGACAGCAGGAAGGACACGTCGAACGTGTAGCGCACGTGGTCGTCATCCGGGTCCCGGAACGACACCCACTCCCGCTCCGGGAGCACCACCTTGCCGGCCACGTCGTCTCCGCGTCCCTCACGGTCCGTCCGCCTGGGCGGCGAGCGTATCCCTGCCCCGGGTCGCCCTATCCTGCGGGATCCCACCGCAGCCAAGGACAGCCATGAGCGACGTCGTCACCTACGAGGTCATCGATCGCGTCGCGGTCGTCACGATCGACCGCCCCGAGGTCTACAACGCGATGAGCCTCGAGGTGTTCGAGGGCCTGCTGGAGCGTGGCCGACAGGCCGGCGCTGACGACGAGGTCGGGGCGGTGCTCGTGCGTGGGGCGGGGGGAAACCTGTCCAGCGGCCTCGACGTGACGATCATGGGATCGCTCGCGGGCGACGTCTCGCACGAGTTCATCATCGGCCTGCAGGACGCGTTCACGGTGTTCGAGGACCTCGACAAGCCGACCGTCGCCCTCGTCGAGGGCCACTGCTACGGCGGCGGCATCCAGCTCGCGGCGGCGTGCCACATGCGCCTCGTCGCGCCCAGCGCCAAGATGTCGGTGCTCGAACGCAAGTGGGGGCTCGTGCCGGACCTCGGTGGGACCTACCGGCTGCCGCGACTGATCGGGCTGGGGCGCGCGACGGAACTGGTCACCACGGCCCGGACGGTCGAGGCGACCGAGGCGATGGTCATCGGCCTGGCCGAGGTGGCACTGGGCGAGGAGCCGTACGCCGAAGCGCTGGCGTGGACGGCGGCCCTGGCCAACGGCCCCGGTGCGGTCCGTCGCACGCCGCGACTGCTGCGCGAGAACCTGTCACGCACGCGCGACGAGGCGCTCGAGGCCGAGCGCGTCGCCCAGATCGAGTGCATCGGAGGCCCCGACGTCGTCGAGGCGGTCTCGGCGCACCTGCAGCGCCGCGACCCCGAGTTCGTCGGACGCTGACGTCGGCTCTCAACTGGGCGGGCGTCGGGTCGACAGGGGTGTCCGTCCACCCTCGACACGAGGTCCTGCCATGCCCACCGTGACCGCCGCACCCGACTTCGTGATCGTCGGGACCGGACGCAGCGGGACCGGGTTCATGTCGGCCGCGCTGCGCGCAGCGGGCATCGACTGTGGTCACGAGGACTGGTGGGGGCCGACCGGGACCGCGCGCCGGAGTGGGCTGGCCGGCGACTGTTCGTGGCTCGCCGTCCCGGACCTGCTCGGGTTCGACGGTGCCGTCCTGCACCAGGTCCGGCATCCACTCGACGTGATCGGAAGCCTCGTCGGCATGCGCATGTTCACGGACCCCGCGCATCGCGCGTTCCGATGGTTCATGTACGCCGAACTGCCGGGCTTGCGCGGCGACGACGTGCAGGATGCGATGCTCTGGTACGTGGAGTGGAACGCTCGCTGTGAACGGCACGCCGACCTGCGTTACCGGGTCGAAGACGTCGACGCGGACCTGCTGGTCGACATCGCCCGGGTGGCCGGGCATCCCATCGACCGGACGACCGCCGCCGAGGCGTTGCGGATCGTGCCGCCACGGGTCAACGGTCGGACGCGCACGGAGTTCGGCTGGGACGACCTGCCAGCCGGTCACCTGCGTGACCGCCTCGTCGCGGCGGCGACGCGATACGGCTACGCG
>JBFJMP010000278.1:0-4086 GCA_041633895.1 Nitriliruptoraceae bacterium | reverse complement strand
GTGCTGACGCATCGGCATCCCGACGGCTGCCTCACCGTCACGACGATCCGCCACTCGAGCCAGCGCCAGCACCATGGTGCGCCGTCCCGCATCGACCTCGGCAGCCGTCGACGCCAGCAACGCGAGGTCATCGACCGTCGCGGTGGACACGCCTGCGTCGTAGGACCCGCGGGCGTCAGCGGCCAGCGCCGGGAGAAGGAGGAGGGCGGTCGAGGAGGGCATGACTCCACTGAACCACCGGGGTGTGACACACCACAAGGGGGTAGTTACAGGCTGGGGACAACCCCTCGTGTCGCGCCGGTGCGCACTGGTGGCGAGGGCGACTCGCTTGACACGGGAAGTCGTGCCTGAGACGGTCCCGCGCTCGACCATCGTGTCGTCGGGCGTGGGGGAACGACATGTCCGAGACGGCGACGATCCTGTTCACGGACCTCGTTTCCTCCACCGAGTTGCGTACGCGTCTGGGCGAGGATGTCGCCGACACCCTCCAGCAGGTCCACGACCGGATGCTGGCTGAGGTGGTGACCGACGCAGGCGGCGAGGTCATCAAGGGAACGGGTGACGGAATCCTCGCGGTCTTCTCCGGTGCCGCTGATGCCGTGGCAGCCGGGGTAGCCGCACAGCAGGCCGCGCACGCCCACTCGCAGTCACGACCGGACCTCGCATTCGAACTCCGAGTCGGTGTGTCCGTGGGCGACGTCGCCCGCGAGGGTGGCGACGTGTTCGGGTCGGCCGTGATCGAGGCTGCCCGGATCTGCGACACCGCCGTCGCGGGACAGGTGCTGGTCGCTGACCTCGTTCGGGCACTCGCCCGGGGTCGCGGGGGCTTCGACTTCGAGTCGGTCGGGGCGCTGGAGTTGAAGGGGCTCCCGGAGCCGGTGCCTGCCTGCCAGGTTCGGTGGGAGGCGCTCGTGGGCCCCGTGGATGCGGAGGTGCCCTTCCCCTCGTTGCTGGCCCCGACGGCGTTCGCCCCGTACGTCGGACGGACGGAGGTCCTCGACGATCTGGGGGCAGCAGGCGAGGTTGCGCTCGCCGGTCGGACCCGGCTGGACCTTCTGGTCGGGGAGCCCGGCCTCGGCAAGACCCGCACGGCAGCTGAGCTCGCGTTCCGCGCGCACGCTGCGGGCGCGGTCGTCCTCTACGGGCGGTGTGATGAGGAACTCGCCCTGCCGTACCAACCGTTCGTGGAGGCCCTGGACCAGCAGGTGCAACACGTGTCCGACCTCGAGCGCCTCGGTCGTTTCGCCGGCGACCTCGTCCGACTCGTGCCGGACCTCGCGGACCGCGTGGACGGACTGCCGTCGGCCATCTCGTCCGACGCACGGGCCGAGGAGCATCGGCTGTTCGAGGCCGTGGCGGCCTGGCTTGCGGCTGCGTCCCGTGACGCCGGGCTGGTGCTGGTCGTCGACGACCTCCACTGGGCAACCAAGCCGACCCTCCAGATGCTGCTCCACGTCCTTCGCTCGCTGGATGCCGACCCCGACGCTCGCGTCTGGCTCATCGGCACCTATCGCGACACGGATGTGGACCGGGCCCATCCCCTGCAGAGTGCACTGGCCGACCTGCGACGGTTGGAGTCGGTCCGGCGAACCGCGCTCGACCTCCTGACATCGGACGATGTCGTGACGTTCGCGGAGTGGGCCGCCGGTCACGACCTGGACGGCGCGGCGCTCGCCCTGATCCGACGCGCCCACGCCGAGACCGACGGGAACCCCTTCTTCGTGGCCGAGGTGATCCGTCACTTCGTCGAGTCGGGTGTCGTACGGCTCGTCGACGGCCGGTGGATCGTCGACGACGACACCGTCGTGGACGTTCCCGAAGGGGTGCGCGACGTCGTCGGCCGCCGTCTGGACCGTCTCAGCGGGGGCGCCAACGCGGTGTTGACCACGGGCGCCGTGATCGGACGGTCGTTCGGGCTGGACCTCCTCGTCGACCTCCTGGACGAGTCCGAGGATCAGATCCTCGACGTCCTGGACGAGGCCCTGCGGGCGCGCCTCGTCGAGGAGACCGGCGCGGGAGAGTTTCGGTTCGCCCACGCGCTGACTCGCACGGTTCTGGCTGAGGAGTTGTCCGCGACCCGCTTGCGGCGCCTGCACGACCGGATCACGACCACCCTGGAACGCCTCCGCCCCGACGCGTCAGCGCTGTTGGCCCACCACGCCGTGCTGGCTGGCCCGACCGGCGGTGACCTGGCGCGCCCCGTTCGGCACTGCCTGGCTGCGGGCGAGGACGCGTTGCAGCGACGGGCCCACGCAGACGCCGAGGTCCGATTCGGTCAGGTGTTGGAGTTGCTCGAGGACGTGGACGGGCACGTGCACGAGCGCCTCCAGGCCCGCTGTGGGATCGCCGAGGCACAGCGCAACCAGGGCGTGCCCGACTACCGGGCGGCGTTGTACTCCGTTGCCCGCGATGCACTGACGGTTGAAGACGTCGAGCTGGCCGTGCGTGCCGTCCTTGCCACCTATCGGGGACTGCCGTCCATGGTGGGCGACGTTGACGAGGAGGCCGTCGAACTGCTGTCGACGCTGCTGGATCGAGTCGGCGACGAGCAGACGGCTCGTCGGGCGCTGCTCGGGGCGCATCTCGCCGGTGAGCGTGTCTACGTGCCCGGATCCCTGGAGAGTCGCGCGGCGGGATACGAGGCAGCCGTTGCCATCGCCGACGGTCTCGACGATCCGTGGGTGGCCGCTGCGGTGCGGGCCCGTGGCGTCTTCGCCATCCAGGTTCCCGGACGTGCACGGGACGTCGAGACGGCCGGAGCGGAGGCCATCGAGCTGGCGGACCAGACCGACGACCCCTCGTTGCGAGTGCTCGCGCGGGCGGCTCGGGCGTTCGGACTGCTGGCCATGGGTCAGTTCCGAGAGGCCGAAGGGTGTCTGCGCGACGGACTGGCGATCGCCACCGACATCGGTACGCCATTCGACGTCTGGCTCATCTCCGCCGGGCTGGTGCAGTTCATCGTCTACGACGGTGACATGGAGGCCGCCGCAGCCGAGAACCAGCGTGTGTTCGAGTTCGGCCAGGCCATCGGCCAGCAGGACGCCGCGAACTGGTGGGGTGGCGTGTGGACCGCCATGGAGTTCTTCCGTTCCGAGTCAGATGCGCCGGTGGCGCTCGGCATGAGCCTCGCCGAGCAGTTCCCCGGATCGGCGCAGGAGTGGTACGCATCGAGTGCATTCGTGTTGGCCGAACTTGGTCGGACGGACGAGGCCCGCGACCTGATCGTCCAGGGTGGGTTGGGCGACCCGGCCTCCGCGATTGAGCCGTCACCGGTCGTTGGTGCGGCGTACGGGAACCTGGTGGGTGTCGCGTTCCGGCTGGGGGATGTCGGCCTGGCGCGCCGGATGATCGACGTGCTCCGGGCCATTCCGGGCGAGTCCCTCCAGTACCTGTTGTTCGTCAACGGCGCGGTCGACGGGTGTCTGGGCCTGGCCCTGTCCGTGGTCGGGGAGCACGACGAGGCGGTGACGCTCACTCGTCAGGCGCTCGCCCATTTCGAGGACGAGCGGATCACGAGTCACGCGACGTGGTGGCGCGGACTGCTGGCGGAGGTGCTGGCTCGACGAGGTGGTGACCGTGACCTTGTCGAAGCGCGAGGCCTGGCGACGCGCTCAGCGCGCGAACTGGACTCGATCGGCGCGCCTGCACGTGGTGACCGGATCCGTGCTGCCATCGAGGCAGGCGACTACGGCACCTGATCGCCCCGTCAGCGCAAGCGGTCGAGGAAGGCCAGCGTCCGGGCCCGCAGTTCGCGGGCAGGTCCGGCCTCGTAGGCATCCAGGGACGCATCCGCGAACAGGTGCGCAGACCCCGGGTAGAGGAAGAGCTCGCCCGCACCGACGGCATCAGCCTCGGTCACGAGCGCGGTGAGGACATCGACGTCGACCCACGGGTCCTCCGCCGACGCGTGGACCTGCAGCGGCACGCCCTCGGGCCACGGCGCCCCGAACTCCGCGGTCGGCTCGCCGGCGTGGAACAGGACCGCGCCCCGCGTCCCCGGGCGGGTCTGGGCGATGGACTGGGCCGGCAGCGCCCCGAGCGAGAAGCCCATGACGACGATGTCGGGCGGCAGGTCCTCGGCGACGG
>JBFJMP010000277.1:0-4110 GCA_041633895.1 Nitriliruptoraceae bacterium | reverse complement strand
GACGTCGGGCAGCTCGTCGGTCACGACGTCGAGTCCGTCGGCCGCAGCCTGCTCGAGGTCGGCGACGATCTCGGCGACGGTGTCGATCATCTGCTCGGCGAGCGTTCGGGACGAGCCCTCGCCAGCCACGACGGCGCCGGGAGCGTTGGTCACGCCGGGGGTGCCCACCGGAGCCCGCGTCGCCGCCGTGGGCGTCGGGGTCGAACCGGCGACCCCGGCCTCGCTGGCGCCACCGGGTGACGGTGTCGTCCGGGGGGTGGCCGACGTCGTCTCGCTGGCGTCGGCGGTCGCATTGACGAGTGGGCCGGCCAGTTCGACGTCGGGCTCACCCTGGCCCACGACCAGTGTGGCCACGGCCGCGACCAGGGCGACCACCGAGGCCACGCCCGACAGGACGCGCCGGGACCCGGCCGGGTGCTCACTCGACGGCGACGCGGCCGCCGTGTGTACGGGAGCCTCGAGCCCCTCGGCCGCGGCGATGACCGTCTCCATCTCGCGCTCGACGACGGCCGACCGGATCGCCCGCTGCGCGAGTGCGCGGTACTCGTCCAGCAGCAGGTCGTGCTCGGCGATCGCACGCTGCGCCCCGACCTCGTCACCGACCAACTGCAAGGCCTCGGCGCGCAGGGCCACCTCCTCGAGGCGGACGTCGAGGTCAGCCGCAAGGCCCTGGAGGCGGCGCGTCAGGGCCCGCCTGGCCGTCTGTGACGGCGGCCAGTCGACGATGGCGTCGTGCCGGTCTTCGTGGATCGCGATCTCGCTGTTGGGTGATGTGTGCAGATTCGCCGTGCGGGGCCTGACTCCTGCTGTCCCCCACGGACAATTCACCGGACGTTCAGACAACCTGCGGGGTTGTTCGTTGTCCACAACGCACGGTGGCCGTCCAGACATCCTCCGCGCGACACATGGTTACATGTGAAGGAGTGACAGTGCGTGAGGATTGCTGACGTGCGTCGACGGATCGCCGCCACGGTGGTGGTCGCGAAGGATGGACGGCGAGTGACGACGGTGGTGGCCATGGACGACGAGATCGAGTGGCTGGGGACCAAGGAGGCGGCTCGTCGCCTCGGCCTCACCACCCGGACGCTCTACCGCCTCATCAACGAGGGCCAGATCCCGGCCTACAAGTTCGGACGCGTGATCCGACTGCAGGCGCGCGAGGTCGATGCGTTCATCGAGGCCGCCCGGATCCGGCCGGGCGACCTCGAGCACCTCTACCCGCACCCGGACGACCCGGGCCGCGACGACCCGGACGACCGCCTGGACGAGCTCGAGTCCTGACGTCCCGTCCCGTCGGCCTCAACCGCGGCGTGCGAGGTCGCCAGCGCAGTCGATCAGCCGGGCGGCGAAGTCCTCGGCGACGCGCGACACGCCCGTCATCTGGATGAAGTCGTGTGGCAGCGTCGGCTCGTGCAGGACGGTCACGTCGACACCTGCAGCCTCGAGGCGCGCGCGGAAGGTCTCGTTCTCGGCCAGCAGGGGGTCGAAGCCGACGGTCGCGAGGATCGTCGGCGGCCACTGCTCGAGGACGTCGTCCCCGACCAACCCCGGGGAGATGATCGTCGAGGTCGGATCGAGGTCCGCGACGTAGTTCGCGGTGAAGAAGTCCACGACCCCGTCGGTGAGCAAGACGCCGTCGGGGTGGCCGCCGCGGTCCGGATGGGTGGCGTCCAGCCCCGGGTACAGCAGCACGAGGAAGCCCGGCCGGGCGGCCACGGGCACCCCGAGGGTGGACTCGACGGCCTCGTTGGCAAGGACTGCGGAGAACATCGCCCCGGCGCTGTCTCCGCCCAGGCCGAGCCCGGCGGGAGCGCGACCCTGCGCGACCCAACCGGCGTGGACGTGGTTCCAGGCTGCGATGACGTCGAGGACGGCGGCCGGCGGGGGGTGCTCGGGTGCGAGCCGGTAGTCGACGGCATGGACGACCATCCCCGACCGGACCGCGATCCAACGGACGAAGCGGTCGTGGGTCTCGAGGTCGCCGAGGACCCCACCGCCGCCGTGCAGGTAGACGAGGCCACCGCCGTTCTCGACGTGCGGCACGTACGTCCGGACGGTCACGTGCCGCCCGACGCGCTCGTCCGAGACCGACACGGCCTGCTCACGAGGGCGGTTCCACGCGTGTGCCTGCACGTGGGCGAGCGCGCGCACGACCCCGACGGGCAGGCGTTCGAGCGGCACGGCGGCCGCCCGACACACACGCGCGCAGTCCGGGTCCATCCCCGTCTCGGCGGGTGCGCGCAGCACCCCGTGGACCAGGTGACCGCCACGCCGCAGGAGGGTCTCGGCCGGGTGGGCGATGCTCGACGGGATGCGCACGGCGGTGCTCCTGCTGCGGGCGGGAGGGGCAAGGAGGGAGCTGGGAGGATGTCTAGTCGACCAGCAACTGCGACCGAAGTCGACGGCCGACGTCCTCGGCCACGCGCCGCGCACTGGCGACGAACAACCCACGCAGCGTCCGCGCGAGGAGCTGTGGACCCGGGGCGTCGAAGGCCACGTCCCAGGTCGCCTCGAGCCGCGAGAACCCGGGCGCGGACGCGCTCACCCGGGCGTCGATCTGCAGCCACGCCGGCGTGTGGCCCGGCGCCGGTGTCCCGTCGACGACCACGACGTCACCGATCCTGCGGATGGCGACCTCGATCGCGGGGCGCAGGCTGAGGGGCCCGAGCTGCACGTCGGCCATCACCCACCGCGACGCCGTCGAGTCGTCGTGCACGAGCGGTGCCACGACCGCGAACAGGGTGTCCGGATCGACAAGGCGTTGGAGCACCAGGTCGGGAGCGGCCGGCAGGTCCGCGGTCTGCAGCGAACGGTGTTCGAGTCGCACGCTCAGTCCCCGACGGCCGCGGTGGCGATGACGTCGGCCAGTTCCTCGGCGCCCTCGGCGTGCACGACGTGCCCGGCGTCGACGACGACGCTGCGTCCGCCGGCGAGTTCGGCGAGCCGGGCCGCGTAGCGCGGGTGGACCGTGCGGTCGTGGCGAGCACCGATGGCCGTGACCGGCACGCCGGCGGCCGCCAGCTCGGGCAGGCGTCGGGGCAGCGACGGCGGCCGGTCGGCGACGAACTTCCACCACAGCCCGCGCGCCCAGTCATCCGCCTCGCGGAACCGGGCGTGCGCGTCGACGTCCTCGGCGGTCACCCTCGCGGCGTCGTGGAAGCTCTTGCCGACCCGGTCGGCGTCGATCGTCCCCGCGAGCCTGCGCACGACCCCAGCCCCGATCGGCGTGAACACCCGCGGCCGCAGCAGGGGGCGCAGGAACGGCGGGGCGGCCGCGTCCGCCGTGAGCGGCGCCGACGCGGGCAGGACGTGGGCGACCCGACTCGGATGCGTGAGCGCGAACTCCAACGCCGTGGTCCCGCCCATCGACGTCCCGGTCACCAGGACACGCGGCAGGTCCAGTCGGTCCAGCAGCTCTGCCAGCTGTCGGATCGCGAACGCGCGGGTGTACGGCGCATCCGGGCCGACCCACACGCCCCGCGGATCGGGGCGATCCGTGAGGCCGAACCCGACGCGATCGAAGGCGATCAGGCGCAGGCCGCGTCCAGCCAACAGCGGACCGAGCCGGTGATAGGTCTGCGCCGAGCCGTAGAAGTGGTGCAGGCCGATCACGGTCGTGACCGCACCCCCGTCGGGCGCCCACGTCTGCACGTGGGTCCGGACGCCGGCGAGGTCCACGAACTCGCTGTTGGCGTACGCAAGGGTCCGCGCTCGGTCGTCAGCGAGGTCGGGGTTCACGGGGCTCCGCACGTGTCATGGCCGGGGGCAGGAGGGTCATCGTGCCTGCCCCAGCGGGTGACGCGAAACCCGTCATGGTCCGTTGCCGGTCGACCTCCGGATGGGAGGCGACCCGTCAGCGCAGGCCGAGCTTGCGCGAGCAGGCCGGCCACGCGCCCCAGCCCTGGCGCTCCCACAGCAGTTCCGCACGGTGGATCTGTTCCCACTTCGTGTTCTGGTGGGGGTAGGCCGCACCACCGACCGCGCGCCAGGACGACAGGGAGAACTGCACCCCGCCGTAGTAGCCGTTGCCGGTGTTGATGGCCCAGTTGCCGCCGGACTCACAGCGCGCGAGGTCCTCCCAGGTGCTGATCGGGTGGGCGTAGGTGTACT
>JBFJMP010000276.1:0-4138 GCA_041633895.1 Nitriliruptoraceae bacterium | reverse complement strand
TTCGGGCTGCTCGGCCACAACGGTGCGGGCAAGACCACGCTCATCCGCCTGATCAACGGACTGCTGCGGCCGGACTCCGGCTCGATCCGTACGCTCGGGATGGACCCGGTCGCCCAGGGCGACCAGGTGCGCGCCCGTACGGGTGTGCTGACCGAGTACCCCGCCCTCGACGAGTTCCTCACACCGGCCGAGAACCTGCGGGTCTATGCGGACATCCACGGCGTCGACGAGGCCCTCGTCGACCGGATCGCGGACGCCCTGCTGACGCGCCTGGGCCTCCAGGACCACCTCGACCAACCGGCTCGGAGTCTGTCCGCGGGCCTCAAGCAACGCCTCGCCCTGGCGCGCGCCCTGGTCCACGACCCACAGGTGCTCCTGCTGGACGAGCCGACGTCCAACCTGGATCCCCTCGCGGCACGGGGCGTCCGCGACCTCGTGCTGGAACTCACGCGCGAACACGGCCGAACGGTCCTGTTGTCGACGCACAACCTCGCCGAGGCGCAGACGATGTGCGACCGGGTCGCCATCATCCAGCGCGGCCGGATCCTGGCCGTGGGGTCCCTGGACGACCTGTCTCGTGAGGTGGATCAGGGGACCGTCCACGTCACGGTTGCCCGCGACGACCTGCGCGTGGCCGCCGCGACCCTCGAGGCCGTCGGGGCGACCGACGTCGCCATCCTGGACCCCGTCGAGGCAGTCACGGGGCGTCTCGGCACCAGCCTCGTGCCGGATGCCGTTGCGGCGCTCACGAGGGCGGGTGTGCGCGTCCACGCGGTCGTCCCGCAGAGCCCGACGCTCGAAGACGTCTACGTGGCACTCCACGGTGCCACCGACCGGACGCCCCACATCCCGGCTGGTCTGGCATGAGGTGGCGCGTGGTGTCCGCCGTGACCAGCAAGGACCTCGCAACGGTCATGCGCAACCGCGGGATCCGGATCCCGCTGATCGCCGCGCCGACGGTGATCCTGATCCTGCTGCCGATCGTGTTGGTCACCGGCGGCGACATCCTGTCCGGCTCGCCCGTTGCCGAACTGTCCACCTCCGCGGAGTCGGCGCAGTCGTTCGCGGAGCGCTTCGCTCCGAGCGCGGACGCGCTGACGGGCCGGTCCGCCAACGCGAACTTCGCGGCCTTCGTGCTCGAGGTCTTCCTGGCGCCCCTCTACCTCCTCATTCCCCTGATGGTGTCCACGGTGATCGCGGCCGACTCGTTCGCCGGCGAGCGTGACCGAGGCACCCTCGAGGCCCTGCTCCACACCCCGACCAGCGACCGCGAGCTGTTCGCCGGCAAGTTCCTCGCCGCGTGGATCCCCGCCATGGTGGTGTCGCTGGGCGGGTTCGTCGTCTACTCGATCGTCGCCAACGTCGTTGCCTGGCCGAGCATCGGTGAGGTGTTCTTCCCGAACACGACGTGGCTCGTCCTGGCCTTCTTCGTGACGCCGGGGATCGCGGGTCTGGGCCTGGGGATGATGGTCATCGTGTCCAGCCGGGTGCAGTCGGTCCAGGCCGCGCACCAGTTCGGGTCACTCGTCGTCCTGCCGATCGTCGTCCTGCTGATCGGGCAGGTGTCCGGCGCCATCCTGCTCGACCTGCGCGTCGTGACCCTCATGGGCGTGTTGGTGTGGGTGCTCGCCGTCATCGTGCTGCGAACGGCGACGACGACGTTCCGTCGTGAGCACCTGGCCGCTCGCCTCTGACTCAGCGGGTGATCGCCATGCCGAGGTGGAAGACGGTCGCCCCCAGCGCGTGCATGGCGACCGAGACCCCCGCAGCCATTGCAAGAGGACCGCGACGTCCCGGGCGCTCGTCCCATTCGCGCCAGCCTGCCGTGACAAGGAGCGGCCACCAGACGACCAGTGCTTCGAGGGCGAGTCTGGCCCCGAAGAAGGCGTCGCCGCCCGTGTACAGGTTCACGAGGCCCTGCACGACGACGTAACCGAAGCCGCCGACTCCGACACCGAGCAGCCACGTCGGGGCGTCGGCGATCGCACGGCGGACGCCGGGCAACACGAACAGGGCGATCGGCGTGTACGGCAGGATTCCCCGCAGCGGCGACACCAGCAGCAGGCTGATGTTTCCGAGGTCGTCGAGCAGGGACCATCCGCCCAGCGACTCGAGGGCGTCGGCCCGTCCCGTGTAGACGCCGGAGAGGACCTGCGCCGTTCCATCCGGAGTCGTCAGCCGGTTCCATCCCATGAGGAAGGCGACACCGGTGAGTGACAGGCCGCCGATCACGAGCAGTCCGACGATCGCTCGACGTCTGGCCGCCACGTCCGCTCGGTCGGCGGAGGCCCATGCCTGCCATGCCCACGCGAGTCCTCCCGCTGCCGCGATCACCGCGAGGTGCGGCCGCGTCGCGACCGCGAGCGCGAACCCGGCGCCAGCGACCACAGGCCGACCCCTGGCAAGACCCAGCATGGCCAGGATCAGTGCGGGCATGGCCACCGTGTGCGTCCACATCGCGTCGGCCGCGACCGACCATGCACCGGTGCCAACTGCGAACAGGCCCGCCGACACGAGTGCCCGATTGCGACCGAGGTCGGCCAGCAGCAGGCGGAACATGCCGGCCGCGGCCAGGACCATGAGGAGGGACGCCGTGACCGCGGCAGGCACGTACGACAGGTCCACGATGGATGTCGCGGCCGGACGCCCCAGTGCGCGCTCCACGAGGTAGGCAGGCACCGCCGGAAGCATGCTCATCGGCAGTCGGTCCACGACGACATGCCCATCCGGTCCGGGGCGCGTGAACTCGACCTCGGCGATGTCCTCCACCCACGGGCCGCCACGGTAGGCGATGGCGTGGGCGCCGGCCGCAGACGACGCGGTGTCCCAGATCTGCCACACCGTGAAGGACGCCGTGGACACGTACACCAGCATCAGAATGCCGAGCAGCACGCCGCCGTGGATGCGACGGAGGTCGAACTCAGGCATCCACGTACCCGGCCACGAGGCGCCCCACCTCTCGTGCGAGGGTGTCGAGCTCCAGGTTGGGGCGGGCGACCAGGAACGACAGGAGGAGGCGTGTGGCCACCTCCGCCGCGAGTCGTGCGCGATCCGGCGGGATGTCCGGTCGGCGGTTCATCAGCAGCTCTCGGACCACGGGTTCGGCCGCCGAGATGACCGGCCCTCGCCCGCCAAGCAGGAAGGGGAGCAGCGTCTCGGGGTCCTCGACGAGCAACCGCTGCAACAGCGGGTGGGCCTCGGCCAGTTCCAGTGATGTTCGGACCGACGCGGCGAGGGCTTCCTCGAGGTCATCGTGGGCTGCGGCGGCCGCCATCATCGACTCGATGAACACCGCCTCCTCCCGGAGAATTGCCCGCTCGATGAGCACCTGTCGCGACTCGAAGTATCGGTAGACGGTCTGCCGGGACACACCGGCCTCGCTCGCGACCTCCTCCATGGACAGGCGTGCCAGGCCAACCTCACCGGCCACTGCCAGCGTGGCGTCGAGGATCGCGTCACGGGTCGAGCCAGTCATCGTTGGCCGAACGCGGTCGCGAGCCGCTCCAGGTGCGCCACCACGCTCCATCCCGTCACGGACTCGGTGATCACGCGGTCGACGACCCCCATCGACGACTGGTCGAGGGCCGCTCCCCCGGCGGTCACCAGCGCCACAGGCGTGTCCGGGAGCGCAACCGGGATCGCAAGGAAGGTTGGCGTTCGGGCACCGGCGATGCCGGACACCAAGGGTCCGGAGTACTCCGCCACGTCTGCGACGAGGCCCCCGCTGCGCTCGGCCTCCATCAGGAACGGGTGCTGCACCGACACGACCATGCGTTCCTCGGCCAGCGACAGGCCCGCCGATGCGATCGGGCGGTACTGGTCCACGTGCATGGCCCAGAGCGTGACGTTGTCCGCGCGCAGTTCGCTGCGAAGCGCCTCGGACACGGCCGCCCCGAACTCCCACGCGCTGCGGAGGTACGGCAGCAGGTCGAGTGCCTCTCGCACCTGGTCGGCGGCGCGCGCGAGCCCCAACAACTGGGCGTCGATCGAGCCGTCGTCCACGTCCAGTTCCGGCTCAAGCGCAGGTACGGGCTCCGGCTCAGGCTCCGGCTCCGGTTGGGGTTCGGGTTCCGGCTCCGGTTCCGGCTCGGGTTCAGGCTCCGGTTCGGGCTCCGGCTCGGCCTCGGCCTCGGGTTCC
>JBFJMP010000275.1:0-4143 GCA_041633895.1 Nitriliruptoraceae bacterium | reverse complement strand
GGGCGAGCCAGGCGTTGCCCAGATCCTCGAGCACGACGCCGCGCCCTGCGTCGCTGCCGGCGGCGGCGAAGCGCTCACGCGCCTCCTCCAGCAGCGCCACGCCGGCCTCGGGCTCGCCCATCTTGCGGCGCACGTTCGCCAGGTTGCGCAGGATCCACGCCTCGCCGGGGCCGTCCGCCAGCTCGCGGCGCAGCGCCCGCGCCGCCTCCAGGTCGGCGACGGCGGCGGCGAAGCGCTCACGCGCCTCCTCGGTCGACACGCCCGGCGACACGATGACGCGATCACCGTGCGTCCAGTCGGCCGGGGTCGCCAACTGGCGCTCGGCGGTCAGTTGCAACGAGTCGATGACGCGCAGCAGTTCGTCGAAGTTGCGGCCAGTGGAGGCCGGGTACGTCAGCGTGAGCTTGACCGTGTTGTCCGTCCCGACGACGAACACGGACCGGAGGGTCAAGGTGTTGTCCGCGTTCGGGTGGATCATGTCGTAGAGGTCCGCGACCTTGCGGTCCGGGTCCGCGATGAGGGGGAAGTTCAGGGCCGTGCCCTGCGTCTCCTCGATGTCGCCGCTCCACGCCTCGTGGTCGGACAGGCCGTCCACGGACAGGCCGATGACCTTCGTGTTGCGCTTCTCGAACTCGTCCTTGAGGGCGGCGACGCGGCCGAGTTCGGTCGTGCAGACCGGGGTGAAGTCCTTCGGGTGGCTGAAGAGGACGGCCCAGGAGCCGTCCTTCCAGTCGTGGAAGGTCAGCGTGCCCTCGGTCGTGTCTGCGGTGAAGTCGGGGGCTTCGTCGCCAAGTCGGATCGCCATGCGGGAGAACTCCGGTCATCGGTGGTGGGGCCGGTGACCGTACGAGCGCCTCGTGCCCAGGGCACGGCCGTACGTGGGAACCGTGCGAACCCGGCAGGTCGCCGCGTCGGGGCGACGGCGCGTGGCGACGCCGGTCAGTCGCGCGTGGTCGCGAACCGGTTGCAGAACAGCAGGCAGGGGCCGTCGTCCTCGTCGGAGGGTTCGGGCTGCGGTTCCGGTTCGGGTTCCGGCTCGGGTTCGGGTTCGGGCGGGGGCGGCGGGGCGGGGATGACGAGGCTGAAGTCGCCCTCCATGTGGTCCACGAAGCCGCCGTTCTGCGGGCCGTGGGGCGACTGGTTCTGGGTGCGGTTGGCGGCACGCGGGATCGCGTAGAGCACCGCCTCCTCGACCGTGACATCGCCGTCGCCGTTGGCGTCGGCGCTGCCGTCCTGCATGCCGCGCTTGATGAGGTTGTAACCCCACACGGAGTGGTTCACCGAGGGGTCCTCGTACGACTTCTCGTCCTCGGCCGACGAGTACGTGACGATGCGCCCGTCTCGCACGAGGCCGGGGTCGACGAAGCCGGCGGCCTCACAGCCCATGAAGTTCAGCCACATGCGCCCGGCGGGGACGGCTGCCATGAGGTCCGCGAACTCGCGGTCGGTGATGAACAGGCTGTCGGTGGGCCACAGGGCCTCGTCCGTCATCTCCCCGTCGCCGTCGACGTCCTGCCCCGGCCACTGCTTCGTGTGGCCCGAGTAGTTGAACACCACCCAGGAGTGCTGGTCGGTCTTGCGCTGCAGCCAGTGGACGCCCTCGATGATGGCCTCGCGTGTGGCCGCACGGTCGGTCAGCAGGAGGATGTGGTCGTCCTGCCACCCGCGGCTGAGGAGATGGGCCCGCAGGGCCTGTGCGTCCTGCGCCGACCCGACGTTGTCGCGCACGCCACCCATGTGGTCGTTCACGCCGACGAGCAGCGCCCAGCGGGTGGAGGCCGGCTGGGCGAGGTCCTGCGTCGCGACGGCGTGGGCCGGGTAGGTGGCCTCGAAGCGGTCGCGCTCCGGCGAGGTCGACGGGCCCGGAGCCGGGGCCGGGGGAGGCGGCGGCGGGGCCGATGTCGCCGTGTCGGGGGCGGCGACGGGGTTGCTGTCGGGGACGACGAGGTCATCCGGCGCGGCCGGGGAGTCCGCGGGTGCCGTGACGGCCTGGGCGGCCACCGGCTCGCCCTCGGCCCGTGCCTCGGTGGACGGGGTCAGGGCGGGGACCGGCGCGGCCTGTTCCGCCGGCAGGGCGGGAACGGAGCTGCGGGGCTCGGGGACGTCGGCTGCGATCGTCGGCGTCGGTGTGGGGGCGAGGCGGATCACGGCCGCCAGCAGCGCCACGAGGAGCACGGCCACCGCCGCCCAGCGCGCGGGCGTCACCACGTGGCGTGCGGCTGCACGCGTCGGCATCGTCACAGGTCCTCCGCTCCTCGTCGGCTCAAGGTTCGCCCTGTCCGTCGCCCAGCCCTGCTGGGTGCATCAGAAGAGCGCATCCTGCTCGCCCTGGGCAACTGCGGCCATGCTTGCGCGCCGTTCCAGCACCGCGTCCGGGATCTCGATCGCCGGGACGTCCTTGTCGACCGGCGGGGGTGCCATGGGCGGGGCCTGCGGTCGCTCGACGGCCCACCGGAAGCGCCCGCCTGCCGCTCCGAGGCCGTGGTTGGCGAGTGCCGCATCGATCGCGTCGACGTCCACGCCGACCTGGACGGCGAGGTCCACGTCGACCTCGATGTGCGGCAGGGGTGACATCAGGAGGCGGTTGCGTTCGGCGCGGTCGCGACCGGCACGCAGGGCCGACTCGGTCCGCGGGTCGAGGTGGCAGAGGTTGGCGTAGATGCCGGTCAGGTCGCCGTGGTCGCGCAGCAGGCGTGCCGCGGTCTTGGGGCCGATGCCGTTCACGCCGACCAACCCGTCCGACGGATCGCCCCGGAGGGCGGCGAGGTCGGTGTACTGGTCGGGGCGCACGCCGTACTCGGTCATGACCGCGGCGGGGTCGTAGACCCGCAGGTCCGACATCGTCCCTCGCGGCCGCAGGAGCGTGACTCGCTCGGAGACCAGCGCGGTGAGGTCGCGGTCGCTGGACAGGACCGTGCACCGCCACTCGCGGGCCTCGCAGGCGTCCGTGGTGGCGGCGAGGACGTCGTCGCCCTCCGCGCCCTCGACGTCCACGACGACCAGTCCCGTCGCGCGCAGGTGGGTGCCCAGGTCGCGCAGGTGGTCGCTGAGGTCGACCTGGTCGGTGCGGTTCGCCTTGTACTCGGGGAAGTCGACCTTGCGCTGGTTGTGCGGGTGGTCCAGGGCGATGACGATCGCGTCGAACGGTCCATGGCCCCACACGCTGCCCAGCATCCCCATGAACCCGGCGGTGACGAAGGCGCCGACCGCGTCGTCGGTGTCGACGATCGCGTGGTACGCGCGGTGCGCCAGCGAGTTGCCGTCGACCGCGAGGACGTGCGGATCACCCTCCGACACGGTGTCCCTCCTTGTGGCTTCCCGGTCCCGAGCGACCCTACCGTCCCGCGCGAGTAGCCTCGCCGCGACCCCGACCCGCGAGTTCCCCGTGGCCGACGACCGCACCCCGCACATCCGCCGTGCCCTCGTGACCGGGGCCTCCGCGGGCCTCGGTGAGGAGTTCGCGCGCCAACTCGCGGCCCGCGGGACCGACCTCGTGCTGGTCGCCCGGCGCGAGTCCCGTCTGGAGGGGCTGGCGACCGAGCTGCGGGTACTGGGGCGGGACGTCGAGGTGCTCCCGGCCGACCTGGCCACGGCCGAGGGTCGCGCCCCGGTCGCGGCCCGACTGTCCACCGACGACCGCCCCGTCGACCTGCTCGTCAACAACGCCGGGTTCGGGGCCTACGGCCCGGTCACGGAGCTCGACGTGGCAACCCAGATGGAGATGATCGAGGTCAACTGCGCGGCGCTGCTGCACCTCGCCCACGCCGCGGTTCCCGGGCTCGTCGCACGCGGACGCGGCGGCATCATCAACGTCGCCTCGACCGCGGCCTTCCAGCCCAACCCGCACGGCGCCGTCTACGGGGCGACCAAGGCGTTCGTGCTGTCGTTCTCGCAGGCACTGCACGAGGAGGTGCGAGGCAAGGACGTGCGCGTGCTGGCCCTGTGCCCCGGCGTCACGCCCACCGAGTTCCAGCAGGTCGCGGAGATCGCCGTCCCGCTGCCGGAGGTCGCCCTCACCTCCGCCGAGCAGGTCGTCAGCGCCGGCCTGCGGGCGTTCACGCGCCGCAAGGCCATCGAGGTCCCCGGGCTCGTCAACCGCATCTCGGCGACAGCGTCCGCGAGCGGGCCGAGCGTCGTGTCGCG
>JBFJMP010000274.1:0-4149 GCA_041633895.1 Nitriliruptoraceae bacterium | reverse complement strand
GGCGGTCGCCTCCACGACGAACCGCGCCCCGCCTCCGGGCCGGTCCTCGACCGCCGCCCGGCCGTCGTGGAGTTCGGCGAAGAGCTGGACCAGGGCCAACCCGACGCCGGTGCCGCCGTGGTCGGATGCGTGGGCACGCCTCGTCACGAACGGCGCGAACACATCTGGCTTGAGGTCGTCGGGCACACCCGGCCCCTCGTCCTCCACGATGAGCCGAAGGACGGAGTCCGTCAGGTCGATCCGCACCCGGATCGACGTCCCCGAGGGGGTGTGCTCGAAGGCATTGCCGAGCAGGTTCGCCAGGATCTGGCTCGTCCGTTCGGGGTCGACCTCGGCGGTCAGCGGCTCCACGTCGATGTCCAACGGGTGGCTGTTCCACTCGAGGTCCTGGCAGACGCTCTCGACGAGCGCGAGCAGGTCCGTCGGCACGCGCTTCAGGAGCACCCCACCGGTCGTGAACCGACTCAGGTCGAGGAGGCCGTTCAACAGCCTGAGCCCGCGCGTGGCCTGCTCGTCAACCTGCTCGACCAGCGTCGACTGCAGCCCCAACGTGGTTCGGCCGAGCAGGGTCTGCGCGAGCATCCGGATGATCGCGAAGGGGGCGCGGAGGTCATGGGCGGCGGCGAGCAGGAACGCGTCCTTCCACTCGTCGGAGTCGCCGTCCGCTCCCGGTGCCAGACCCCGGACGAGGTGTGACGACGGAGGCTGCCGGCTGCTCGTCTCGCGAGAGGCGTCGTGCAGTTGCCACCACAGCTCGCGCCCTTCTGGCATCTCGTCCACCGCGACGACGGCGGAGACCACGACCGACCGATGCCCACGGGGCCTGACGGCGAACTGCAGGTTCCCTCCACGAGCCGTCAGCTCCCGGAGTTGCCGTTCCAGGGATGCGCGATCGCTGGACGCCACCAGATCGAGCAGGTCCGCCCCGGTCAGTCTGCCGAGCGTGACCTGCAACAGGTGGGCAGCGGCTGGGTTGGCGACGATGACGCGTCCGTCTGCGTCAGTCACGAGGTAGGCGTCGGGTGCCGCGAGCACGAACTGGGCGAAGCGCCAGCGTTCACGCTCCAGCGCGGCGTGCGCGGTCTCGAGCTCACGCGCCTGGCGTTCGAGTTCGCTGCGCAGGCGCTCGACCTGTGGTCCCGCATCCTGTGTCACGACCTGACCCCCGGCCCCACGTCACGTTGTCCGGTCGGGCGTCGAATCGACACGCGACCTCAGCCCCCGATCCGTACTCGCCCACGTCATGCATCCACCCCTGTCACTCATACACGCTTCGGCGCAGGAAGCCAGTGCCTGCCCGGAACGCGTGATTCCTGTGACACCTGCCCCTGTCCCCGCGGCCGTCCGAACCGAGGATGGGGAGAACCTGCCCGGTGACCCCGTGTGCATCAGCGATCCACCTGCCACGCCTGCAACGGCGAGGAACTCGACCTCCAGCCCCTCGCCGAACTGCCTGCGCCCCGGGACTACGTGCCGCCGGGCGAGCAGGCCGCCACCTGGCCCTTGGTCCTTGCCCGCTGCGCACGGTGCCAGCTGATCCAGGCGGTGTCGGCAGCCCCGCGAGATCAGATCGCCCGGACGGTGGACCGAGTCACCGTACGCACGCGACCCAGGATCCGAGCGGCCGAGCGGGAGGCCGCCGCGCTCATCAGGGCGACGTCCGCCGGTCGGCCACGGACGGTGTTGGTGGCCGCCGCCACGGACGGCTACCGACTTCGGCCGTACGTCGACGACGGCTGGGCCGGCCTGGGGCTGGAACCAGCGCGGGCGCGGGGCGCCGTCGGGGCGATCGCCGGGCTCCGCCTGCTCCCCCGCCGGTTCGACACCGACGTCGTCGCCGAGCTCCTGGAGGCACCGATTCGCATCTCGGTGCTCCTGCTGAACGACCTGCTGGCGAGGGCCGAGGACCCGGGCGACGTCCTGCAGGCCGCGAGCCAGCTCGTCCAGGACGACGGCGTGGCGATCACACGCATTCCGGACGTGCTGGCCTGCCTGCTGTCGGACTCGCTGTGGGCGTTCGACCACGAGTACCTGTCCTACTTCACGATCCGGAACCTGCGCGTGCTCGCCGAGCGGCACGGGCTCGACGTGGTCCACATCGACGGGGCCGACGGTGCAGTCGGACCGGAGCTGTCCGTCACGCTCTCGCGCGCCGGCGCCCCGGACCGCAGCGTCCTCGATCGCCTCGTCTACGAGGACACCCATGGCATGGAGGCCTGGACGACACCGCTGGCCACACGGTTGGCGCGATGGCGCGCCAGCACGCACGCGTGGCTGCAGGACGCGGCACGGGCGGGGCCGATCACCGTGCTCGGTGCGAGCCGCGGTGCCAGCGGCTTCCTCGCGATGGCCGGCGCCGAACCCGACCTCGTCGAGGTCGTCGGCGACCTCAACCCCTTCAAGCGTGGCCTGCTCGTACCGGGCACGGACATCCTGATCCGACCACTTCGACGGCTCTCGCTGCAGACGGGGACCAGCCCGATCCTGATCATCGGCCCTCGCCTGGCTCGCGACAGCGGCGAGATGCAGACGCAGTTCCGTCAGGCCGGCAGGTCGTTGCTCGTCGCCGCAGCCTGACGTCATGGCGTCACAGGGCCCCGTAGCGGCTGCCGGCACCGGCCAGCTGCGCACTCGCACGGGCGACGTAGGCCGCGGCCTGGACCCGGTTCTTCAACCCCATCTTCCCGAGGATGGTCGACACGTAGTTCCGGACCGTCTTCTCGGCGAGGCCGAACCGGTCGGCGATCTCGCGGTTCGTCATCCCCTGCGTCACGAGGTCGAGGATCCGGCGTTCCTGCGGAGTCAGGTCCGACGGCAGCCGCGCATCCTCCGCCATCGGGATGGACCGCAGGTCGTCCAGCGTCGTGCGGTTCACGAGCGATCCACCGGACGCCGCCACCCGCACGGCCTCGTGGATCTCGTCGGTTGACGCGTCCTTCACGAGGTAGCCGACGGCTCCCGCGAGGACGGACTGGAAGAGTGCCGTGTCGGCCGGGTGGGACGTGAACATGATGCTGGCGATCCCCGCATCCGCCGAGCGGACGTCCCGGACGAGCTCGATCCCCGATCCGTCCGGGAGGCGGACATCCACGATGGCCACGTCCGGCCGAGTGCGCATGATGCCGTCGCGGGCCGAGGACACGGTGTCGGCCTCACCGACGATGTCGAGGTCCTCGCTCACCTCGAATCGGAACCGGAGCCCGTCTCGGACGACGGCATGGTCGTCCACGATGAACACACGGATGGGACGGTCGCGGCGCGACATGTGGGCTCCGGTCGTTGGGCACCCCTGAGGAGCATGGGACAACCGTCCACGCGACTCAAGTGACGACTGTCCCGGGCGTTCGGCCCATCGGGACACGTGCCCCTCCCGACCGGTCGTCGTGGGGGGTAATCCATGGGGAGAGGCCTCTGACGAGCGGAATCCCACATGCTGCAGCGTCCACTGGCTCGACCCGCCGCCGAGCACCCCCTCGACATCGTGCTGGCCGAAGGGTCGTTGGCAGCACCTCCGGACGTGGGAGTCACTCGCGGCGGCCTGCATCGGGCTGGGCCTGTCGCACGGGCCGCGAAGCGCGCCATGGACCTCGTGCTGGGGTCGCTCCTGCTCCTGCTGTTCCTGCCCGTGATCGTCGTCCTGGTCGTGGCGATCCGACTCGACTCGCCGGGACCCGCCATCTTCACCCAGACCCGCGTCGGGCGGGACGGGACGACCTTCCGGCTCCTGAAGTTCCGGTCGATGCAGCAGGGCGCCGAGGGACAACGCGAGGAACTGGAGCTCCTCAACGAGTGCACGGGACCGGTGTTCAAGATCCGTGACGATCCCCGGGTGACGCGGGTCGGCCGGGTCATGCGCCGCCTGAGCTTCGACGAACTGCCCCAGCTCATCAACGTGGTGATGGGCCAGATGAGCCTGGTCGGTCCACGACCGCCGCTGCCCGCCGAGGTCGCGGTCTACTCCGACCGCCACCGTCGTCGGCTCCTGGTGAAGCCCGGGCTCACCTGCATCTGGCAGACCAGCGGACGCTCCGACCTGGGGTTCGAGGAGTGGGTCGACCTCGACATCCAGTACATCGAGACCTGGACGCTGTGGCTGGACGTGAAGCTGCTGCTGCGGACGCTGCCGGCCGTGGTCTCGGGACGCGGCGC
>JBFJMP010000273.1:0-4199 GCA_041633895.1 Nitriliruptoraceae bacterium | reverse complement strand
CGCCGACCTGACCGACCTGGACCGCGTCCGCGAGGTCGCCGCCGAGATCGCCGGAGCCGGCCCCCTCGACGCCGTGGTGCACAACGCCGGGGCGATGTTCGAGGAGCGCACCGCGACCGACGACGGCATCGAGCGCACGATCGCCCTGCACGTCGTCGGGCCGCAGGTCCTGACCCACGGACTGCTCGACACGCTGGCCGCCAGCAACGGGCGGGTCATCTGGGTGGCGTCCGGTGGCATGTACACCCAGCGGCTGTCGGTCAGCCACCTCCAGTCCCCCGACGACTACGCCCCGGCCACCGCGTATGCGCGGGCCAAGCGCGCCCAGGTCGTCCTCGCGCAGCAGTGGCAGGAACGGTTCGACCACACCGGCGTGACGTTCCACGCCATGCATCCCGGGTGGGCGCTCACGCCCGGCGTCGAGTCCTCGCTGCCTGTCTTCCGCAAGGTCATGGGCCCCCTGCTGCGCGACACCGAGTCGGGTGCCGACACCGCCGTGTGGCTGGCACTGGCCGACGAGCCCACCGAGCACCCCGGGCTGTTCTGGCTGGACCGCCGGCCCCGTTCGACCGTCCGGATCCCCGGCACCCGGCACGACGCGGACGCACCCGACCGACTGTGGGCCGAGGTGGAACGCCTCGCCGACGGAATGGACACCCCGGGCTGACACGTTCCGGACGGTGACACCCAGGGGCAGACCAGGAGGCACGATCCATGACCGAGCACACCTACGACCTGATCGTCATCGGCGCGGGCCCGGCCGGCGAGAACGCCGCCGACTACGCCGTCCAGCGCGGCCTGTCCGCCGTCATCGTCGAGAAGGAACTGGTCGGTGGTGAGTGCTCGTACTGGGGCTGCATGCCCTCCAAGGCGCTCCTGCAGGGTCCGGAGGCGCTGGCCCGCGCCCAGCGCGTGCCGTCCGCCGCGGCGGCCATCACCGGCACCATCGACGTCGAGAAGGTGCTCGCGACCCGCGATTCGTTCACGTCGAACTGGGACGACTCCGGCCAGGTGAGGTGGCTGGACGGCGCCGGCATCGACCTGGTCCGCGGCCACGGCCGCCTCGCCGGCGAACGCGTCGTCGAGGTCGACCAGCCCGACGGCACCACGCTCCGCCTCGAGGCGACCAAGGCCGTCGTGATCGCCATCGGCACGCGCGCCGCCATCCCGCCGATCGACGGCCTGCGTGACATCGAGACGTGGGACAACCGCGACATCACCGCGACGAAGGAGATCCCGAACCGACTCCTCGTCCTCGGCGGTGGCGTGATCGGCGTCGAGATGGCGCAGATCTTCAAGCGCCTCGGTGCCGAGTCGGTCGAGGTCCTCGAGGCGCTCGACACGATCCTCGCCCGCGAGGAGCCCGAGGCGGCCGCCCACATCACCGACCGCCTGCGCGACGAGGGCATCGGCATCCACGTCGGCTCCAAGGTCGTCAACGTCACCCGCCAGGGCACCGACGGTCCGGTGACCGTCACGCTGGAGGACGGCACGACGCTCGAAGGCGACGAGATCCTCGTGGCCGTCGGACGCAGCGCCCCGACGGCCGACCTCGGCCTGGACACCGTCGGTGTCGAGCCGGGGCGCGGCGGCTTCATCGACGTCGACGACCACCTGCGCGTCCCCGGGCACGACTGGCTCTACGTCGTCGGTGACACCAACGGGCGCGCGCTGCTGACCCACCAGGGCAAGTACCAGGCGCGCCTCGTCGGGGACCACGTCGCCGGCATCGACGTCGACCCCGCGTGGGCAGACGAGCGTGCGCTGGTCCGCGTCGTGTTCACCGACCCGAACATCGCTGCCGTCGGCATGACCGAGGCCGAGGCACGCGAGTCCGGCATCGACGTCCTCGCGGTGTCCTACGACATGGGGCACACCGCCGGCGGCGCACTGCAGGGCAAGGGCTACGGCGGCCCGGCCAAGCTGGTGGTCGACCGTGACCGTCGCGTCCTCGTCGGCGCGAGCTTCGTCGCCGCCGGGGCCGGCGAGATGCTGCACGCCGCCACCATCGCGATCGTGTCCGAGATCACCGTCGACCGGCTGTGGCACGCCATCCCGGCGTACCCGACGGCCAGCGAGGTGTGGTTGCGGCTCCTCGAAGAGGTGCGCAAGGTCGACCTCGCCGAATGACCGTCAGCGGGCAGCAGCCTCGAGGTCGTCGATGGTCACCCGACCGGCCACGCGCCCGGACTCACCGAGCGCGGCGAGGTCGCCGGCGGCCTGTGCCGTGAGCAGCGCCCCGAACGTGTGGTCGTTCCCCGGCACGTCCACGTCGTCCGTCGGATCCTCCACGACGACGACGTGGATGCCGCCGACCGGACCGCCCTTGTGGAGTTGGCCGGTCGAGTGGAGATACCGCGGCCCGACCCCGAACGTGACCGGTGTCGTGGTGGACGCCGCCAACGCATCGGTCGCGGCCGCCGCCCGGCGCGTGACGTCACCGTCTGGGTCGGCGAAGGCGAGGACGGCCACGTAGTCGGCCTCATCGGTCCCGGCGAGCAGGTCCTGGGCAGCGATCGGGTCCGGGACCGGGTCGCCGGAGGCGAGGTGGTCCCCCGCCGCCGTCTTCGCGGACTGGACGTTCGGCTGGTCGAAGGGGTTCATGCCCAGCAGGGCGCCGCAGACCGCCGTCGCGAACTCCCACCGGATGACCTCGGCGCCGAGGTCGCCGGCGTCCGCGATCGGCAGGACGACGACGGCAGCCCCGGCCTCGATGAGGTCGTCGGCCTCGGGCCCTTCGCCGTAGACGACCCACAGGCGGCGGTCGGCAAGGGTCGGGTCGAGCGGGTCGCGCAGCACCGGCAGCAGACCGGTGTCGAGCTTGCCGGTCGACTCGGCGACCAGCTGCTCGATCCAGTCGCCGAACGCCGCGATCGGTTCGGGGAGGTGGATCGACAGGCCGTACAGCCGCGCCTGTGCGGCTGCGGCCATCACCACGCCGAGGTGGAGTGCGTGGTTGTCGGCGAGCGCCGGGGCGCGGGTCGTGTCCAGCATCGACTGGGCGGAGGACAGGTGCGCCTCGACGTCCACACCGACAAGGGCCGCCGGGAGCAACCCGAAGGCGCTGAGTGCCGAGAAGCGCCCACCGATGTCCGGCGGGTTGAGGACGACGGCTCGGAAGCCGCGCTCCTCGCCGAGCTCGGCCAGCGCCGAGCCCGGGTCGGTGATCGCGACGACGTGTCGGCCGGCCTCGTCCGCCCCGAGGGCGTCGACCAGGTCCGCCCAGAAGCGTTCGAGGTGGCTGCGCGTCTCGATCGTGCCCCCGGACTTGGACGATGCGACGAGCAAGGTCCGTTGCGGGTCGAAGTCGGCGCGAGCACGTGCCACGGCCGTCGGGTGGGTCGTGTCCAGGATCGTCAGGTCCAGCCCGGACGGCGTCGCAGCCGTACGCGCCAGCACCTCCGGATAGAGGCTTGAGCCGCCCATGCCGACCAGCAGCACGCGGTCGATCCCGTCCGCGCGCAGTCCATCGACGATGGTGGTGAACTCGTGCAGGCGACTGGCGAAGGCGCCCGGCGAGTCCAGCCAGCCCAGGCGGTCCGACACCTCCGTCGGGTCGTCCTGCCAGACCGTGTGGTCACGGGCCCAGATCAGGTCGGCCATGCCCTCGACATCGGGCACCAAGGCATCGATCGCCGCCGTGAGCGTCCCCGGAGCGACCCTCATGCCTCGTCCTTGATGGCCGTCAGCATCGCCGGGGCGATCTGGTCCAGCACCGCTCGCCGTGCCTCGCTGGTCAGGGTGTCGTCGGCGAGGGCGCGCCCCACGGCGATGCCGATCGCGTAGGTGGTCAGCGGCGCGAACTTGCGTTCCACGCCGTGCGCGATGTCCCGGGCCAGGTCGAGGACGGCCGTGGCCTCATGGTCATCCCAGGCGGGTTGGCCGAGGACTTCGGCAACGCGTTCGGACCAGGTCACTGAGGGACTCCTGCATCGGTGTCGGTCCGCCAAGCCTGCCACAGCGCGAACGGGGAGTGGGCTGTACGTCCGGGCTTCGTGCTCGTCCGGGCTTCGCGAGTGGTGCCGTCGCGACGCCACCCGCTTGGTGCTCGCCCTGCCGGGACGTGCGGGTGACGGACGTGGGCTGGCAGGGCTGCGCTCCGCTTGAGGGTGGCTTTGCGACAACACCCCACGCTGCGCCCTCCGTCGGCACGCGTCGCCTCGGATGTGGTGGCGGAGTTGCTGGGGATCACGCGTGCG
>JBFJMP010000272.1:0-4206 GCA_041633895.1 Nitriliruptoraceae bacterium | reverse complement strand
GCGTGCCGACCTGATCGGGCTGTTCCCGGACGCCGGTCCGCCCGCGTACAGCCGCGCCCCGGACCGTCCCGGGTCCCATGACCTGATGGCGAACCTGCCGGTCGCGCTCGAGGTCGCGGGCGACCTGCCCGACGTCACGCCGGCGCCCGCCCCGTTCACCTTCGCCGAGGAGGTCCCCGAGGACGGCACGTCGGGGACCGAACTCGAGATCGCCATGTCGTCGGCCTCGCGGACCGGCTGGGAGTACGACGAGGACGCGGGCGTCTATCGCCGCCTGCAGGACGGCGAACCGTCCGTCGTGACCGGAGACGGGGTCATCGGCGCGGCCAACGTGGTCGTGATCCTGACGGACGTCGGCCCCGGCGGGTGCTGCGACACGGCGGGCAGTCGCTTCACCGCCACGCGGTTCGACGGCGAGGGCGACGCGGTGCTCCTGCGGGACGGCCAGCGCTTCGACATCCGGTGGCGCAAGCCCAGCGCGACGCGCCACCTCGAACTGGTGGACGCCAGCGGCACGGTCGTGCCGTTCCGTCCGGGTCCGACCTGGATCCACCTGGCGCCGTTCGGCGCCGTGCCGGAACCGGCCCCCGCGGACGCACCCAGCGAGGCCGCGAGCGATGCCGACGCCGGCTGACCACTTGGGTTCGATGCGGTCGGGACCCGCTCCGACGGGGCAGTACGATCGCGTGCAACGCCCCTGTACTGAACCCAAGGACCGATCCATGAGCGCCTCGACCCCCGAGCCCGCTGCCGCCACGACCCGCGTCAAGCGCGGCCTTGCCGACATGCTCAAGGGCGGCGTCATCATGGACGTCGTCACGCCGGAACAGGCTCGCATCGCCGAGGAGGCCGGTGCCGTGGCCGTCATGGCGCTCGAGCGCGTCCCGGCGGACATCCGCCGTGACGGCGGGGTCGCGCGCGCGTCCGACCCGGACATGATCGACGGCATCATCGAAGCCGTCTCGATCCCCGTCATGGCCAAGGCCCGCATCGGCCACTTCGTCGAGGCGCAGGTGCTCGAGGCCCTCGGCGTCGACTACGTCGACGAGTCCGAGGTCCTCACCCCGGCCGACGAGGCGAACCACATCGACAAGTGGGCGTTCGACGTCCCGTTCGTCTGCGGCGCCACCAACCTCGGTGAGGCGCTGCGTCGCCTGGGCGAGGGCGCCGCGATGATCCGGTCCAAGGGCGAGGCGGGCACCGGCAACGTCGTCGAGGCGACCCGCCACATGCGGGCGATCAACGCCGACATCCGCCGCCTCGCCACCATGGACGAGACCGAGCTGTACGCAGCCGCCAAGGAACACCGCGCCCCGTTGGACCTCGTGCGCGAGGTCGCCGAGGCCGGCCGCCTGCCCACCGTGCTGTTCACGGCGGGCGGCATCGCGACCCCCGCGGACGCGGCGATGATGATGCAGCTCGGTGCCGACGGCGTCTTCGTGGGCTCGGGCATCTTCAAGTCCGGCGACCCGGAGCTGCGCGCCCGCGCCATCGTCGAGGCGACCACGAACTTCGACGACCCGCAGGTCATCGCGAAGGTGTCCCGTGGCCTCGGTGAGGCGATGGTCGGCATCAACCTCGACGAACTGCCCGACGGCCAGCGCTACGCCGGTCGCGGCTGGTGAACCGACGGCCGTCCCACATCCCGGGGCAGCGCCTCGTCGGGGCGGCGGAGACGTTCGAGGCAGCGCCCGGCGCGCCGACCGTCGGGGTCCTCGCCCTGCAGGGTGACGTCCTGGAGCACCTGCGTGCCCTGCACCGCGTGGGGGCGCGCCCGGTCCGCGTGCGTGCGGCCGCCGACCTCGACGGGCTCGACGGCCTCGTCATCCCGGGTGGCGAGTCGACGACCATCGGCAAGCTGCTGGTTCGCCTCGGGCTGCTCGACGCCGTCCGAGAGCGCATCGTCGGCGGGCTGCCCGTGTTCGGGACGTGCGCCGGGATGATCCTGCTGTCCCGCGAGCTCGACCAGGACGTCGAGCAGCCCCTGCTGGGGGTGCTCGGGGTGCGGACCCGCCGCAACGCCTTCGGACGCCAGGTCGACTCGTTCGACGTCCGTGTCGAGGTCGACGGCATCGAGGGTGGGCCGTTGGACGTGTCGTTCATCCGCGCACCCTGGGTGACCGACGTGCTCGACGACGACGTCGTCGTCCTCGCGTCGATCGACGGGCATCCGGTCGTGGTGCGTCAGGGGCACGTGCTGGCGGCGTCGTTCCATCCGGAGGTCGCTGGCGACGACCGCATGCATGCGGCCTTCGTGGCGGGTCTGGACGGGGAGTCCGCGACGTGAGCCTGCAGATCACCACCCTCGACGAGCGCCCGTGGCTGGCCCCGGCGATGTGGCAGGCGGGTGCCCGGATCTGGCCCCGCTTCATGCTCAACGACCCCGTGGCGGACGGCTACTACGGCCGCATCGAGGACGACTTCCCCCACTGGACGCTGGTCGCGACCGACGGCGACGCCGTCGTCGCGAAGGCCCACGTGGTCCCGTTCGCCCTCGGTGGCGACGAGCTGCCCGCGCGGGGGTGGGACGCCGTGATCGAGCGGGGACTCGCGCTGCACGACGACGGCGGCACACCGGACGTCGTGTCCGCCCTCGAGGTCGGGATCGTGCCCGAGCGCCGGGGGAGTGGGCTCAGCACGGTGATGCTGTCGGCCATGCGTGACCACGTCGCCGACCTCGGGTTCGCGGACCTGTACGCGCCGGTGCGTCCCAGCCAGAAGGCGGACCAACCGTTCCGGGTCATGGACGACTACGCCTTCGCCACGCGTGAGGACGGACTGCCGATCGACGCGTGGCTGCGCGTGCACGTGCGCCTCGGCGCCCACATCGTGACGGTGTGCCCGGAGTCGATGACCATTCCCGGCTCCCTCGAGCAGTGGCGCGAGTGGACCGGTGCCCCGTTCGACGCGGACGGGGCGCAGGTGGTCGACGGGGCCCTGGCGCCCGTGCAGGTGGACACCGGGGCCGGCACCGCGGTCTACGTGGAACCGAACGTGTGGGTCCACCACCGGCTGTGACGCCGTCCGTCGGGACCTGAGGCCCTCGCCGGTAGGCTCGCTGACCGACGCACGCACCCGCGCAGGCCGTCACGGACCTGTGCACAGAACTCGTACGGGGAGCACCCTGATGGCCGGACACAGCAAGTGGGCCAACACGAAGCACCGCAAGGACCGCCAGGACAAGAAGCGCGGCAAGGAGTTCGGCAAGGCCATCCGCGCCATCGAGTCCGCCGCCCGCGAGTCCAGCACGTCGGATCCCGAGATGAGCCCGTCGCTCGCGCTCGCGGTGCAGAAGGCCAAGGACATCTCGGTCCCCAAGGACACCATCGAGCGCGCCTGCAAGCGGGGCGCGGGTGAACTCGGCGACGCCGAGGCCTACGAGTCGGCCACCTACGAGGGCTACGCCCCGGGCGGCGTGGCGGTGCTCGTCGACATCCTGACCGACAACCGCAACCGGACCGCCTCGGACGTGCGCTCGGCCTTCTCGAAGGCCGGGGGCAACCTCGCGGAGCCGGGCGCGGTGTCCTTCATGTTCTCGCGGCAGGGGCAGGTCATCATCGACGCCACCTCGGGGTCGCAGGACGACGTCATGACCGCCGGCCTCGACGCCGGCCTCGAGGACATCGAGACCGACGGCGACCTCATCACGGCGTGGTGCGACCCGTCCAGCGTCTCGGACCTGCGTGCCGCCCTCGAAGCGGCCGGCCTGAAGGTCCAGGGCGCCGGGTCGACCATGGTTCCGTCCGTGACCGTCCCGATCGACGACGTCGGCGAGGCGCGCAAGATCCTCCGCCTGCTCGACGCCCTCGAGGACAACGACGACGTCCAGGAGGTCTACGCGAACTTCGACGCGAGCGACGACGTCCTCGAGGCCGCGCTCGACGACTGACCGTCCGGCCTGCTCGGCGGCACCCCGCCGGGACGCTAGGGTGAACACACGTTCGATTCCCAGTCGTCCGTCCAGCCCGTCGTCCAGCCGTTCGTCCAGCCGATCGTGAGGAGGTCCACGTGGCACTCGTCGTGCTCGGGATCGACCCCGGCCTGACGCGCTGCGGGATCGGTGTGGTCAGCGGCCCACCGGCGCAGCCGGTGCACGTCCACCATGACTGTGTCCGCACGGCCGCCGACGCCGCGCTCGAACGCCGCCTCCACGCGATCCACACGGCGGTGGTGGCCGCGATCACGACGCATCGCCCCGACGTGGTC
>JBFJMP010000271.1:0-4222 GCA_041633895.1 Nitriliruptoraceae bacterium | reverse complement strand
GCGGCCGCCGACCGGGCCGCTGTGGTGGCCACCGACCTGGGCCAGCACCTCACGGCCAAGAAGTTCGAACGCTGGCTGCTGGACCGGGCGCTGCGGCGACTCGTCGCCGGGGCGACCCTGATCCTGCGGGACCTGTCGAACGGCGGCTACTCGATGGTGCTCGACGACCAGTCGGGGTTCCAGGTGGTCGACCACCACAACGCCGACCAGGTCCGTTCGGTCCGCACCCTGTCCGGGGGCGAGACCTTCCTGGCGTCGCTGTCGCTGGCGCTGGCGCTGTCCGACCACGTCGCCGACCTGGCGTCGAACGGCGCCGCGCGCCTGGAGTCCCTGATCCTCGACGAGGGCTTCGGCACGCTCGATGCCTCGACCCTGGACGTGGTCGCCGCCGCGCTCGAGGAGCTCGGCTCCCGCGGCCGCATGGTCGGCGTCATCACCCACGTGGCGACGCTCGCCCAGAGCATGCCCGTGCGCTTCGAGGTGTCGAAGGCCGGCGCGGTCTCCTCGATCGATCGAGTCATGGCATGAAGCTCGCCATCGACTCCTGGGCGCCCGAGTACGGCACCGCGATCGGTGGGCCACAGGGCCTGCAGCCGACCGACGGGTCCGTCGACATCAGCCTCGAGGTGCATGCCGACGAGTGGTCGCCAATCCGACCCGGTCCGGACGCCACGGTCGCCGCCGACGTCCGCTTCATCGACGGTGTGCGTCGCATGGATGCTCGCGTCTGGGCGATCGACGGTCCGGCCAGTCGTCCGGCCATCGCGGTCTCCTATGCGGCGGGCATCGTCCGGACCAACGGATCCACGGCCGCGGTCACCGAGTGCGAGGTACGGCGCGAACTCTTCGGCCCTGCGGGGATGCCCGCGCTGATGGGCGGCTCGGTCACCTACCACCCGTACGCCGTCGCGGGGGACACGGACGACGACCTCATCGGCGCGGTCCAGAAGCGCATGGGCCGGCTCGAGGCCGAGATCGCCGCACGCGCAGGTGGCGGCGACCTCATCGTCGTGGACGGTCCACTGTCGGGTCGCCAGCAGATCGACGGTGCCGTTGGGTACGTCAAGACGCACCGCACGGCGTACCTGCCCCCACTCGTCGAACACGTGGTCGCCGAACTGCCGCCCGGATGCCGCACGCCGCTGTTCGCGACGCAGACGTCCTGGAGTCGCTTCTCGTGGTACCTGCGGCTGCCGCACGGTGCCGGACACCCGTGGGCCGGGGTCGTGCGCCTGGAGGCCCCTGCCGACCTCCCGCTCGGCGTGGTCCGCCAACTCGCGGACACGACCGCCGTCACGCTCCCGCGCTTCGCCTCGCACCCCCATCGCGACCCGCGCGCCCCCCAGAACCTCTACCCCATCGCCGGGCTCGAGCGGCAGCTGACCCGCCGGCTGGGCGACCGTCACCACCTCGAGCGCGTGTTGCGTCGCGCGGCGCCCACGGCCACCTGAGGGTCGTCACCCGACGGCGCCGTCAGCCTGCCAGCCCCAGGGCCGCCAACGCCGCCGCCCCGACGGCATCCGCCGCCGACGCGTCCTCCCCGTCGTCGAGGCGCAGGTCGACATAGACCTTCAGCTTGGGCTCCGTACCGCTCGGACGCACCAGGACGCGGCTCCCCCCGTCGAGGTGCCAGACGACGACGTCGTCGGCCGGCAGCCACGCAGGGCGAACGTCGGCCCCGCCCAAGAGGTCCTCGTGCCGCGCGACCCGCCGCGGTCCCAGCGACGATGGTGCGGCGGTGCGCGCCCGCTCCATCGCCGCGGCGATCTCGGCCGCACCGTCGGGTCCTTCCCGCCGCACGCTCCGCTGGACGTTGCACCACCGGCCGTACCGATCGTCCAACTCGGCCAGGTGTCCAGGCAGGTCCTGATCGCGCGCGGCAAGGCCGGCAAGCACCTGTCCCATCACCACGGCGGCCGAGATGCCGTCCTTGTCGCGGACGGCGTTGCCGACCGAGTAGCCGAGTGCCTCCTCGTAGCCCAGCACGAACCGCCACCCGTCGGCCTCCAACGCCCGCCCGGCACGCCAGATCCACTTGAAGCCGGTCAGGGTCGTCTCGTGGCGCGCGTCGTTCAGGCGGGCCACCTCACCGAGTCGTGCCGAGGAGACGATGCTGGACACCACGACGCGCCGGTCGGCGACCCGACCCTGCGACAGCAGGTGGTGGGCGAGCACCACCCCGACCTCGTCACCGGTGAGGCGCCGCCATCCGTGGTCGCGGACGGCGACGGCGAGTCGGTCCGCATCCGGGTCGTTGGCCAGCACGACGGGTGCGCCGACGTGGTCGGCCGTTGCGAACGCGAGGTCGAGCGCACCCGGTTCCTCGGGGTTCGGGAACGTGACCGTCGGAAACGTCCCGTCCGGGTCCCACTGGGCGACCACGCGAACGACGTCGCCGTGGCCGGCGAGGCGCAGCGCACGTTCCACGAACGTGCCGCCAACACCGTGCATCGGCGTGACGACGAGCGGTTTCGGCAGCGGCGTCGACACCTCGCGCCCCGCCGTGACGGCCGCGAGGTAGGCATCGACGGCCGCGTCACCCAACCTCGTGGCCCCGTCGACCGGACGGCCGACACCCGGCACCTCACTGGCCGGGCCCACGGCGGCGATCGCCGCCGCGATCTGGGTGTCCGTGGGTGCCGTGATCTGCACTCCGTACTCGTCGTAGACCTTGTAGCCGTTGTCGGCCGGTGGGTTGTGCGATGCCGTCACGACGACGGCTGCGGCCGTGTCGAGCCGACGGGCCGTGAACGCGACGACCGGTGTCGGTGTCGGCCGCGGAAACCAGGAGACGGACAGCCCGGCCCCGACGAGGACAGCCACGACGTCGTGGGCGAAGCGTTCGCTGTCGGGTCGGGCATCGAAGCCGACCACGACGCCCCGCTCCGCTGCGTCGGGCACGCGCGCCAGCAGGTGGTCGGCCAGTCCGCGTGTCGCTCTGATGACGGTCGCGCGGTTCATCCGGTTGGGGCCCGGTCCCACCTCGCCGCGCAGGCCCGCGGTGCCGAAGACCAACGTGGCGCCGGCATGTGCGCGAAGCGCGACCGCGTCACCACCGTCGAGCAGGGCCTGCAGTTCAGCCCGCGTGACGGGATCCGGGTCACCGGCGATCCAGTCGCGTGCGGCATGTTCGAGGGTGGCGTCGAGATCAGTCATGGGTGTGACGCTAGCCCGCGCTTGGGATGGTCGGGGGTCGGGGCGCTATCGTCCCGGGACGCACTGAGGGGCAGCACAGGGGCATCGTGGATCATCGGCCGGCGTCGTATCGCGACGTCCTGCGGACTCGAACCACGCAGCGGCTGTGGCTGGCGACCGCCGTGTCCGTCCTCGGGGACTTCGTGGGCGCCGGAGCGCTGCTGGTCCTGGCGTACGAGCGGTCCGGCCAGCAGGCACTCGGGCCTGCGGCACTGCTCGCGGCGACCGCTGTGGGCAGCCTGGGTGTCGGGGTGTTCGGCGGACCGACCCTCGACCGCCTCAGCCGGCGCGAAGCCCTGACCGGCGCGCAGGCGCTGGGTGCCGGTGCCATCCTGCTGCCCGTCCTCGTCGGCGGGCTGCCCGTGATCCTCGTCGCAGCCGTCGTGCTCGGCGCCGTACGGGCTGCCGCCGCCTCACTGCGCCACGGCGTCCTCGCCGACTCCGTGTCCGACCCCCTGCGCTCGGGGTTCCTCGCGCTCGGGGGCGCGACCGACCAGATCGGTCAGGTCGCCGGCTACGTCATCGGCGCCGCCATGGCCGTCCACATCGGCGCCAGCGCTGCCCTGCAGCTCGATGCCGCATCGTTTGCCCTCGGCGCGCTCATCCTGTGGACCGCAGGGCTGCCCGACGAGCGCCGCTCTGCGCACTCCCGCGGGTTGGCAGACGGCTGGCGCGTCATCTTCACCCACCCCCACCTGCGGGTGATCGCCCTGCTCGTGTTCGCCAGCACGGCGGTGTCCGCCCTCCCCGAGATGCTGGCCGCCTCGGCCGTCGCGGACACGCCGAACTGGCTGCCGGCCGTACTGGCGGCAGGCCCAGCCGGCACCGCCGTCGGCATGCTCGTCGCCGGGCGTGCGTCGGGTACCCAGACCTTCCGCGGACAACTCCGCCACCTCACGGCGTTCGGGGCCTTCGCCGTCCTGGCCGCGCTGGCCTCGGGCCCCCTGGCCTACTTCCTCGCCAACCTGCTCATCGGTGCTGGTGCCGCGTGGATCCTGGGTCCGCAGGTCACGTTCGTACGCCTCGG
>JBFJMP010000270.1:0-4223 GCA_041633895.1 Nitriliruptoraceae bacterium | reverse complement strand
CGTCAGTTGCGCGCCCGCAGCGAGTTCCACGGCGTCACCGGCTACCTGCGAGCCGCGGTGGATCCGGCCGAGGCTCCGGCGGAGGTGCGGTCGTGGCTGGCGTTCGAGGCGCACCGAGACCAGGTGGAGACGACACGAACCATGGCTGGCCTGGAGGACGTGGGCGCCGCCCTCGGTCCGGCCACACCGTGGCTGGTGCTGAAGGGTCCGGCCGTCGCAGCCCTCCATCACAACCCGTCCCTGCGACGGTCCGTCGACCTCGACGTCCTGGTCCGCCCGGTCGACCTCGCCGACGCCGTGGACGCCCTCGTGGCCGCCGGCGCGGTCCTGCTCGACGAGCACTGGACGCAGTTGCGCCTGCGACGGACCGCGCAGGTCGGGCTGCGACTGCCCGACGGTGGCCTGCTCGACCTGCACTGGCACCTCGTCAACGACTTCGAGGTCCGCGACGCCTTCCGCATCCCCACTGCCACCCTGTTCGACGACGCCAGCACACGCGCCCTGTGGGGGCGGCGCTTCCCGACACTGGGAACCACCGACACCCTGCTGCATCTGGCCGTGCACGCGGCGACGGCCGGCGGCCACCGCCTCGTCTGGCTGAAGGACATCGAGCGCGCGGTCGCGTCGTTGCCGGTCGACTGGGACGAGGTCGTCTCGCGGGCCCGGGCTTGGCGCGTGCACCTCGTGCTGGCGGTCATGCTCCGCCGGGCCGCGCGCGTGCTGGATGCCGAGGTGCCGGCGGAGGTCGTCGCAGGGCTCGACCCCGTCCGGCTGTGGTCCGTCCTCGTCACGCTCGGCGACGGGCGCCGGATCGCGGCAGGCCAGCGCCAACGGTCGGCGACGCGCCTGGCCACGCGTGCGACGCGTCGGAGCACGCCGCGCAGCCTCGGCCTGCTGGCATGGCGGGCCGTGCGGGCCGCAGCGACGCGTCCGCCGCGCGCCCTGCCGGACGAGGACGAACGCCCGGACGCGCTCGTCCATGTGGTCTCGGCCAGGCCGCCCGGTCCGTGTCGGCTCGGTCGAGGCGACCCCGACGTCGCCGTGTCCGTCGCCGTCGTCACGCACGACAGCGCTGCCGTGGTCGGCGGCCTGCTCACGTCGCTGCCGACGGCCGTCCGCGACGGCCGCGTCGAGGTGATCGTCGTCGACAACGACTCGCGCGACACGACCCCGGACGTGGTCGAGGCCGATCCGCGCGTCACCGTGGTCCGGGCGGGGCGGAACGAGGGGTTCGCGGCAGGGATCAACCGGGCCCTTGCCATCGCGCACGGGGCGGCGGTGCTGGTCGTCAACCCGGACGCGCGGCTCCGCCCGGGTGCGCTCGACGCGCTCGTGGACGGGCTCCGGCAGGATCCGGACGCCGGCATCGCCGTGCCCCGGATCGACGGACCGGACGGTCGTCGGATGCCGTCCCTGCGGCGACGGCCGACGCTCCTGCGGGCCGTCGGGGAGGCCGTCCTCGGCGGGGAACGCGCCGGTCACATCGCGCCGCTGGGGGAGCTGGTCGTCGACGACCGCAGTTACGCACGCAGCCACCACGTCGACTGGGCCAGTGGGGCCGTCATGCTCGTCAGCCGTGACTGCCTCATCGCGACGGGGGCATGGGACGAACGCTTCTTCCTGTACTCCGAGGAGACCGACTACCAGCTCCGGGCCGCCGAGCAGGGGTTCCGCGTGCGGTACGTGCCGACCGCCGTTGCCGTCCACATCGGCGGGGACCAGCAGCGGTCGCCCGCCCTGTGGAGCCTCGCCGCGACCAACCGGGTGCGGGCCTACGGCAAGCGCCACGGGCCGGTGCCCACCCACGCCTATCGGGCTGCGCTCACGGGTGGTGAGGCCGTGCGCGCCCTGGCGGGGCGTGACACCAGCCGGGCCGCCACCGCGGCCCTCTGGCGCTGGCGGGAGGAGGTCGCATGAGCCCGACCGACGCGACCGGATGGATCGTCTTCTCGGGACTCGACTGGTGGTGCCACCCGCACGGACACTCGGACTTCCAGCTGGCGCAGGGGCTCGCGGCGACGGCCCCGGTGCTCGTGGTGAACTCGTTGTCGATGCGCATGCCGCTGCCGGGGCGCACCTCACGGCCGTTGCACCGCATCGTTCGGAAGGCGAGGGCGATGGCGCGGGGCCTACGTCGTCCCGTCGCGGACCTGCCGAACTTCCACGTGCTCAGCCCGGTTGTCGTGCCCTGGTACGGCAGCGCGGTCGGGCGTCGGATCAATGCCCGCCTCGTCCGTGGGCAGGTCATGTGGGCAGCCCGTCGCGTCGGCCTGTCGAGCCCCAACGTCATGGTGACGGTGCCGACCGCATGGGACGTGGCCGAGGACCTCCCGCACGCCCGCCTCGTGGTCAACCGATGTGATCAGTACTCGGCGTTCGCGGAGTCCAACGGGGACGTCATCCGCGACCTCGAAGTGCGAATGCTGGGGGGAGCCGACACGGTCCTGTACGTGTCGCATGAACTCATGCGGGACGAGGCCTCACTGGTCGCTGGCCACGCCGTCTTCCTCGATCACGGCGTCGACCTGGTCCACTTCGACCGCAGTGGGCACCACCGCCTGCCACCAGACCTGGCCGCCATCCCCCGACCGCGCGTCGGCTTCTACGGGATGATCGACGACTACACGGTCGACCTCGACCTGCTGGACGCCGTGGCCACCGAACTGCCCGACGTCGCCCTGGTCCTGATCGGCGACACGACCCAGCCGTTGACGACCCTGCTGCGCCATCCGAACGTCCACTGGTTGGGGGCGCGCCCCTATGCGGACATCCCGCGGTACGCCGTCGGGTTCGACGTGGCGCTCATGCCGTGGCTGGACAACGACTGGATCCGCTTCTGCAACCCGATCAAGATGAAGGAGTACCTCGCGCTCGGGTTGCCGGTCGTGAGCACGTGGTTCCCGGAGGTCGAGCGCTACCGCGACGTCGTTCGCGTGGCCGATGACCGCGCGGGGTTCGTGGCCCAGATCCGGGCGGCGCTGGCCGATGGTGCCGACACCGCGGCCGTCCGCGCGAGCGTCCGGGATGCGAGCTGGTCCAGCCGCGTCGGACAGCTCCGGGACCTGGTGGACGCCTGATGTGCGGCATCGTCGGCATCGTGCGGTTCGACGGGGCACCGATCGACGTCGCGGCGCTGCGACTCGCGACGTCGCTGCTGACCCATCGCGGTCCCGACGACACCGGGATCTGGGTCGAGGGGCCGTTCGGGTTCGGACACCGGCGGCTCGCGGTCATCGACCTGGCCGGCTCGGTGCAGCCCATGGCGGCCGCCGACGGCCGCCACCACATCACCTACAACGGCGAGGTCCTCAACTACCGCGACCTGCGTCGCACGCTGCGTGTCGACTGGCGAACGGATGGCGACACGGAGGTGCTGCTCGAGTTGTTCGCCGCGCGTGGCCCGGATTCCCTCGGCAGCCTGCGTGGCCAGTTCGCGTTCGCCGTGGCGGACACGGCGACGGGGCGGTTGTGGTTGGCGCGCGACCGCCTCGGGATCCTGCCGCTGTACTACCACCGTGACCGTGGGGCCCTGGTCTTCGCCTCCGAGATCAAGGCGCTCCTGCCGCTCCTGGCCCGCATCCCCGACGTCGACCTCCGGAGCCTCCCGGCCTACCTGTCGCGTCGGGCGGTGCCCGCCCCGGACACCCTTGTCGCCGGCGTCCGCAAGCTCCCCCAGGGCCATGTGCTCAGCGTCGATCCGGACGGGGCGGGCACCCCCCAGCCGTACTGGAGCATCCCGTCGGGACCCCCGGAGGCGATCGGGGCCGCGGATGCCGTCCGCCATGCGCGCCATCACCTGGTGGAGTCGGTGGCCGAGGCGACGGTGGCCGACGTTCCCGTCGGTGCCTACCTCAGCGGCGGCCTCGACTCGAGCCTGATCGTCGCGCTGCTGTGTCGCGTCCGCGGCAACGAGCGGGTCAAGACCTTCGCGGCCGGGTTCGGTGATCCGCGTGTCGACGAACTCGAACACGCCCGCCACGTCAGCGGCGTGCTGGGGACCGATCATCACGAGGTGATCGTGCAGCCGCGGGACCTCGCCGACCAGTGGGAGCGGTTGTCGTGGCACCGGGATGCCCCGTTGTCGGAGCCGGCGGACATCGCCGTGTTCCGCCTCGCCGAGGCGGCCAAGCGCGAGGTCACCGTCGTGCTGTCGGGCGAGGGCAGCGACGAACTCTTCGCCGGCTACCCGAAGTACCGGTGGGCGGCGATGTCACGACTGGCCG
>JBFJMP010000269.1:0-4227 GCA_041633895.1 Nitriliruptoraceae bacterium | reverse complement strand
TCGCGGCGTTCGGTGCTCGTCGTGGACGCCGGCGTGCCGCGCAACGCGCCCGCTGCCGGCGTGCACGGCTTCCTGACACGCGACGGCACGCCTCCGGGTGACCTGCTCGCGATCGGCCGCGCCGAGGTCGAGGCCTATGGCGTGACCGTCGTCGACGATCGTGTCGACGCCGCGACCCGGATCGGCGATCGGCTCCGGGCCGAGCTCGCCGGTGGCGGCGTGGTGCACGCGCGACGACTCGTCGTCACCTCGGGGCTCGTGGACATCCTGCCGGACGTGCCCGGCGTGGCGGAACGCTGGGGGCGCGACGTCCTGCACTGCCCCTACTGCCACGGGTGGGAGGTGCGCGACCAGGTCGTGGGCATCCTCGCCACCGGCCCGGCCGCCCTGCACCAGGCCCGCCTCTTCCGCCAACTGACGGACCGGGTGGTGGTCCTGCGGCACACCACCGACGACCTGGCGCCCGACGAGGTCAGCGACCTGCGACGCTGGGGCGTGGCGTTCGTCGACGGCAAGGTGGCCTGCCTCGAGGCGGACCTCGACCGGTTGACGGGTGCGCGGCTGGTCGATGGCCGACGCGTCGCGCTCGAGGCGTTGGTCGTCGCGCCGGCGTTCACGGTCGACTCCCCGTTGCTGCGTTCACTGGGCGTCGGACTCACCGACCACCCATCGGGACTGGGGCGCCACGTCCAGACGGATGCCGCCGGCCGCACCGCGGTACCGGGCGTCTGGGCAGCGGGCAACGTCACCGACCCCATGGCCCAGGTCGTCGCCGCGGCGGCACAGGGGAATCGTGTCGGTGCCGCGCTGAACGCCGACCTGGTCGCCGAGGACCTGACACGGATCAAGAGGAGCGCGTGATGACCCACGACCACGCACACCCGCACGACCATGACCACCCGGATCACGACCACCGGCACGAGGATGAGGACCCGACGGATCCGCGCTACTGGGACGCGCGCTACGCCACCGAGAAGGACGGCGCGCCCATGTGGTCGGGCCAGCCCAACGGGACGTTGGTCGTCGAGGTCGCCGAGATGACTCCCGGGCGTGTCCTCGACGTCGGCTGCGGCGAAGGGGCCGACGCGATCTGGCTCGCCGAACAGGGCTGGGAGGTCACCGCGGTCGAGCCCTCCGGCGTGGCGCTCGATCGAGCACGTGCCGCCGCGGACGCCGCCGGCGTCGAGGTGGCATGGGTCCACGCCGGCCTGCTCGAGATGCCCGATGGCAGCGGGACGCACGACCTCGTGTCCGCCCAGTACCCAGCGGTCCCCAAGGCCGATGGTGCGGCGGTCGCGGTCCTCCTCGCGGCGGTCGCTCCCGGTGGGACGCTCCTGTTCGTCCACCACGACAGCTTCGCGGTGCACGCGAAGGAACACGGCCTCGACGTGTCGCAGTTCGTGGCACCCGAGGACGTGGTCGCCGCCCTTGGGGACGGCTGGGAGGTCGAGGTGCACGAGGTACGTCCGCGCCCCGGTCCGTTGCCCGCCGATGCACGGCACGTCGACGACGTGGTCGTGCGTGCTCGTCGGCTCAGGTGATCGCGGCAGGCGTCGGGGCGTACCGGACGCCGCCGAACTCCAGGATCGCCTGGGGCACCGCGGCGCGCGCGACCTCGACCCCGCCGTCGAGGACGACGACCTCGAGGTGGGCGTCCATCGTCTTCATCACGGGGTTGTCCGACCCGAACACCGTGAGCGACGGCGTCGTGTGGTCGTAGAACGCGTCGCGTGGCGCGCTGGCCTCGACGATCGCGCGGTGCCGACCGTCGGTGATGTCGAGGTGCGCCCGTGCTCGGGCGCCGTCGACATGGGACGTGGCCGCGTGGCCCTCGCGGAACGGCAGGAAGGTCAGGTCGTGGTCCCCGATGCGGATGCGTCCACCCCAGATCTCCTCGCCGGTCTCCGCGACGCCACCCGCGAACATCAGTTGGAGGTCGTCGGCGACCCCGACCATGTAGGTGAACCCGTGCGCCTGGGCGGTGCCCCACCCGCGCTCCGCGTACATCAGGCCCGTCCCGTCGTGCGTCGAGATCGCGTCCCGGAAGCGGAACGCCACGGGCGAGCCCAGGGTCGTGATCATCCAGTGCCCGGTCGGCATGGGCGCGTCGAGGAGGTCGCCCAGGAAGGGTGAGGCGCCCGGTGCGTCGGGGAAGTAGGGGACGAACGGCCCCGTGAGGTCGATGTCCACGTCGACCTCGGGCAGCGTCACACGCAGCCGGTCGCGTTCGAATCGGGCGACGCCGGGGACCTCGAACAGGAAGTGGCCGTCTGCGCCGTCGTCGACGGGCTGCGCGACGAAGTCGTCGGTGTGGTGGTCGTACTGGCGTGACGGCCCGCTCACCGGGTCGAGCGCCACATGGACGTAGGCACGTGGGCCGGCGTCGTCGCCGTCGGTCAGCGACCACAGGAAGGCGACCTTCACCATGCCGAAGGTCGGGTCGTTCACGTAGTGGTACCAGTGGTCGGACCACGGCCTCCCGCCTGCCTCGGTGCGTGGCGCGAGCACCGCCAACGAGTTCCCCTCTGCCACGTGCACATCTCCCGGTCCCGTGGAGCGCGAAGGCTAGTTGCGTCCACGCCGTCGGACGCGGCGCATGATGGGCGTCGTCATCCGAACTGCGGTGCGTCGTCCGGACCGTGGGGCGTCTCCGTCAAGGACGGGGGCGGGACAGTCGCCGGCGTGCGGCCTGCAGTGTGGCGAGGGCAGGCGCGGCGGGACGCCGTGGCAGGTCGGGGAGGTCGCTGATCCGCCACAGGTCGAGCTCCTTCTCCGTGTACGAGAACGAGGCGTGAACCTGCGGGTCGGGCATGCGACGCGCGGGTTCGCCGAAGCCGACGGGGCGTGCCTCCAGGTCGATGGGGTGCCATTCGCCCGTGTGGATGTCCGTGTGTGGCGAGCCGGGGAACGTCGTGGTCAGGAGCCACGTGGACCTCGAGGCCTTCACGTTGTGGATCGCCGACCGCAGGTCGGCCCACGAGAAGTGGACGAGGACGTCACGGCACAGGATCAGGTCGGCGGTCGGCGCGGCCTCGGATGTGACGTCCGCGACGCGGAACGACCAGTTGGCACGGTCACGCTCTGCCTGGTGGCGGGCGATCAGGTCGGGGACGACGTCGAGGCCCAGATAGCTGTCGAGGTCGAGATCGAGGTTCCAGATCCAGTTGAGGTCACCGCAGGCGACGTCAACCACCGATCGGACGCCGAGCGCCTCGATCAGGCCCGGGAGCCGTTCGCGCAGGGGCGCGGTCGTGGCGAGTTCGGAGCCGGTGCCGGAGCGCGATTCGCTGCTCCCCCAGGCGTTCTCCCGATAGACGGTCGTGAAGAGGTCCTGCAGCGCACGACGTCCACGTCCTGTCCGCGCCACCCGTTCCCCCTCGGTCCACAACCACCACCGGTTGTCAGGGCAGCAGACAACCACCCTAGCGATGTCCCTCAGCAAGGGGGTGGGGCGTAGGATCGGCGGCATGACTGAGCACAACGTCCTCGGTGGCCACCTCGTCGGGTGCAGCATCGACCCGGTCACAGGGTGGTTTCGCGACGGCACCTGCCGGACGGGACCGGACGACGTGGGGTCGCACACGATCTGTGCGGTGATGACTGCGGAGTTCCTCGAGCACCAGCGGGCGATCGGCAACGACCTGTCCACGCCCCGTCCGCAGTACGGCTTCCCGGGCCTGTCGCCGGGGGATCGCTGGTGTGTGACGGCGCCCAACTGGCTGCGGGCCCACGGTGACGGCGTCGCCGCGCCGGTCGTGCTCGCCGCCACCAGCGATGCGGTCCTGACCATCGTCCCGCTGGAGATCCTCCGGGAGTACGCGGTGGACGTCCCCGATGACGTCAGCGGACTCGACGCCTGAGATCGGCGGGACTCAGCCGAGCTCGGCGCGAGCGGCGGCGAAGAAGTCGCGGGCCGCGCCGAGGTCGTCGCCGGAGGCACGGATCTGGTCGAGGGTGAGCAGCGCCCCGCCGAAGGGCGCGTTCCAGAACGCCCCGTCCCGTGGGGTCCACGGCGAGACGTACAGGTAGGGGGTCGGCACCGCGTCGTCGCCGGGCGACGCGCCGTAGCTCGCCCGGGTCCCGGCGTCGGCGTCGCCCAGCTCGATCGCCGCGTCGAAGTGCTCGGGCCAGATCTGCACGCGGGTGTCGTCCGGCAGGCCGGCATCGACGCGGAGCTCCTCCAGCACGCGGGTCGCCCACCCGAACCAGTCGTCGAGGAAGGCGACC
>JBFJMP010000268.1:0-4227 GCA_041633895.1 Nitriliruptoraceae bacterium | reverse complement strand
TCCGCGATGACGAGGTTGTCGGCGATCGAGAACCCGCCGACGAGGCCTTCACGATTGCGATCCTGCGGCACGTGGCCGATCCCGTCGCGCAGCACCTCCTTGCGGGACGCGTCCGTGATGTCGCGGCCGTCGAGATGGACCGTCCCGCCAGCGATGTGGGCCAGGCCCGTGATGGCCCGCACGAGCTCGGTCTGCCCGTTGCCCTCGACGCCGGCCACGGCGACGATCTCGCCTCGCCGCACCTGCAGGTCGACGCCACGGACGACGGGGTCGCCGTGGATCCCCATGACGGTGAGACCCGCGACGTCCAGCGCGATCTCGCCCGGCGTGGCCGGCCCCTTGTCGACGACGAGTTCGACCGGGCGCCCCACCATCAGCGTCGCGAGCTCCTGCTCGGTGGCCGTCTTGGGGTCTGCGGTCCCGACGATGCGGCCGCGTCGAAGCACGGAGATGCGGTCAGCGATGGCGCGGTGTTCACGGAGTTTGTGGCTGATGAACACCATCGAACGCCCCGACTCGCGCAGGCCGCGCATGGCGTCGAACAGGTCGTCGGTCTCCTGCGGCGTGAGGACGGCGGTCGGCTCGTCGAGGATGAGCAGCCGGGCGTCGCGGTACAGCGCCTTCAGGATCTCCACCCGTTGCTGGATGCCGACGGGGAGTTCCTCGACCACGGCATCCGGGTCGACGGGCAGCCCGTAGCGCTCGGCCAGTTCGGCGACGGCGTCGTGGGCTCGGCGTCGGTCCAGCCGGCCCCCGGGTCGTACGAGTTCCGTTCCCAGCGTGATGTTCTCGGCGACGGTGAACACCGGCACGAGCATGAAGTGCTGGTGCACCATCCCGATGCCGGCGGCGATGGCGTCACCCGGACCGGTGAGGGTCACCGGTTGGTCGTCGATGAGCACCTCGCCCTCGTCGGCGCTGTAGAGGCCGTAGAGGATGTTCATCAGGGTGGACTTGCCGGCGCCGTTCTCGCCCAGGAGGCCATGGATCTCGCCCGACTCGACGACCAGGTCCACGTTGTCGTTGGCGACGACGCCCGGGAACCGCTTCGTGATCCCCCGCAGTTCCAGCTTCATGCGCGACCTTCCGCCCGGTGTTCCAACGACCGCGGGGCGTCCGGCACGAGCCGGACGCCCCGTCGGGCAGACGTTAGTCGATCGACGTCACTGGTAGTCGGCGGACGTCACCGGAATGTCACCGGCGATGATGCCCGCGCGCAGCTCATCGATCGCGTCCTTGAGCTCCTGCGGGACGTCGTCCTCGAACTCGTGGTAGGGGGCGATGTCGACGCCGCCGTTCTCGAGCGTGCCCATGTACAGGCCGCCCTCGAACGTGCCCTCGGCCGCGGCCTGGACCGCGGTGAACACGGCGACGTCCATCTTCTTCTGGACCGACGTGAGCATCAGGTCGGCGAACTGCGATGCGGACTCGAAGCCGTCGCTGTCGACCCAGATCAGCGACCCGGTGCCAGCCTCGTCGAGCGCCGCAGCGGAGCCCTGGCCCACCGGACCGGCGACCGGCATCACGATGTCCACGCCGTCAGCGAGGAACTGGTCTGTGATGTCACGGCCCTTCTGCTGGTCCTCGAAGGTACCCGCGAAGACGCCCGTGGTGCCGTCCCAGCCGACGACCTCGACGGCCGTGCCGTTGTCGGCGTTGTACTTGAGGACACCCGCGAGGAAGCCGTCCATGAAGATGGTCACGGTCGGGATCTCGAGGCCGCCGTAGGTGCCGACCTTGCCGGTCTCCGTCATGCCGGCGGCGAGGTAGCCGGCGAGGAACGCGGCCTCGTCGGTCTTGAAGTTCAGCTCGAGCACGTTGTCGTAGACGACGTCCTCGACGAAGTTGCCGTCGGCGTCGAAGGCCGCGAAGTCGAAGTCGACGATCGCGAACTTCTGGTCGGCGTTGGCCTCAGCGGCTTCCGCCGTCGCGCCACCGAGCAGGAAGCCGACCGTGACGATGATGTCGCAGCCCTGGCTGATGAACTCGTCGATGTGCGGCACGAAGTCGGCTTCGGACTGCGACTCGAGGACCTTGCCCTCGACGCCGAGCTCGGCCTCCGCGTCCTCGATGCCCTTGAAGGCCGTCTGGTTGAACGAGCGGTCGTCGATGCCGCCGGTGTCGGTGACCTGGCAGGCGAGGAAGTCGGCCGCGGCGGTCTCGGTGTCCGTGGGGTCCGGGGCATCGGTCCCGGTCTCCGTGGGCTCGGCGGTCTCGTCGGGCGCGTCGGAACACGCCGTCGCGAACAGCGCCACGGCAGCCGCAGCTGCGATGGCACGCATGGTGGTCTTCATGGCACTCCCTGACTGATGAGGGCGGATGAGGATCGGGTTCGGCTACGTGTGGCGTCGACCGAACGTCGACCGAAGGGAGCCCAGCGTGGGCCCCGGCCGAGCCTACTACGGGCGTAACAGGCATCAGCGGACGCCGGGTCACGCGCGGCAACCGTGAGCGATCACCGCGCGTGAGGTGGCCTGCCGGTCGGGTCAGGGGTGGGCGGTTGCCGGGGCGTCGTCGAGCACGGGCTGGTCGTCGTCGTCCACCTTTGAGCCGCCGAACATCCGCAGCCACACGAAGCCGACGATGCCCGCCACCAGGGACGCCGCGAAGATCCCGATCTTGGACTCGTCGGCGGCCGCGCTGCCGTCGTCGAAGGACAGCGCCGACACGAACAATGCGACCGTGAAGCCGATCGCGGCCAGCATCGCCATGCCGATCATGTCGTACCACGACGTCTTGGGTGGCATGCGCCCGATGCCCAGGCGGATCGCGACCCAGGCGAAGGCCGTGACACCCACGGTCTTGCCCACGAGCAGGCCCAGGGCCACGCCCAGGGTGACGTCCTCGGTCAGCAGTTCGCCGAGGCGCGAGAACTCGATGACCACACCGGCGTTCGCGAGTGCGAACAGCGGCACGACGACGTAGGCCGACCACGGGGCGAGCGCCTGCTCGAGTCGGTCCAGTGGTGACAGGGTCTCGCGCGAGAGGTGTTCGAGGTCGGTGAGCAGCACCCCGACGCGCTCGAGCGTGTGGTGGTCGGCCGTGCTGGGGTCCTCCTCGGGCAGGTACTCGTCGATGCGCTGGACGAGTCCCTCCGCGCGGTTCGCGAAGCGCCGGGGGTCGAAGTAGGCCTTCACGGGCGTCAGCAGCGCGAGCGCGACACCGGCGATCGTGGCGTGCACGCCGGACTCGAGGACGGCGAGCCACACGAACGTCCCGACGCCCACGTAGGCCATGAGCGATCGGATGCCGGCGCGCTGCATGCCATAGACCACGAGCAGGCCGACGCCTGCGGCGATGAGCCACGCGAAGGCGAGTTCGTCCGTGTAGAAGATCGCGATGACGAGGATGGCGCCCAGGTCGTCGACGATCGCCAGGGCGAGCAGGAACAGCTTGGCCCCGATCGGTACCCGGGACCCGACGAGGCTGACGACGCCGACCGCGAAGGCGATGTCGGTGGCCATCGGGATGCCCCAGCCACCCGAGGCGTCGGTGCCGGCGTTGAAGAAGACGTAGACGAGTGCGGGGATGACCATGCCGCCCACGGCGGCGATCGCCGGAAGGGCCGCGGCCTTGGGTTCGCGCAGCTCCCCCACCACGAGTTCACGCTTGATCTCGAGGCCGACCACGAAGAAGAAGATCACCATGGCGGCGTCGTTGATCCACTCCTGCACCGTGAGTTCGCTCAGGTGGTGGAAGTGGAAGTCGCCGAAGGCGATCTCGATCTGGGTGCCGAAGATGTCGAAGTAGCTGTCCCCGAGTGGGCTGTTCGCCCACACCACCGCCAGCACGGCGGCCACGAGCATGATGATGCCGCCGGCGGCCTCGTAGCGCATGAAGCCGAGCACCGGCTGTACGAAGCGACGCGGGACGAACCGGTCGGACTGGGTCCAACGCGGGGGCAGGACCGGCTCGGAGGGGGGAGACTTGGCCACATCATCCTCGGGGGGTCGAAGGGTCGTCAGGACTGGTTCGTCGACCACTGGGCCGACGGATCAATCGCCCCGACATTCTGCACGAATGTCGGGGCGATATCAGAACTGGCGGGTCGCTCGGCGGCCTTGCGGCCGGTTCAGCCGGTGAAGCCCGTGGTGACGACCTGCTCGTTGCGCAGGCCCGGGCAGTCGGACAGGGCCGGCAGCTCGACGCCGCCCGCAATGAGGATCGCCAGCGATTCGAGGGGGGCTGGCGAGTCCATCGGGTAGAGCTCCCGAGGGACGCAGACGT
>JBFJMP010000267.1:0-4246 GCA_041633895.1 Nitriliruptoraceae bacterium | reverse complement strand
CGTCGTTGACGGCCGTCTCAGGCTCCGACAGCGGCACGGAGGGCGTCGGCCCGGTCGGTGCGCTCCCAGGTGAACCGTTCGCCCTCGCGACCGAAGTGGCCGTACGCGGCCGTGGCCAGGTAGCCCGGTCGGCGCAGTTGGAGGGCGTCGATGATCGCGGCCGGACGGAGGTCGAAGACCTCCTGGACACCCTTGAGGATCTGGTCGGGGTCCGCCTGCTCGGTCCCGAAGGTCTCGAGCATCATCGACACCGGGTTCGCGACGCCGATCGCGTAGGCGACCTGCAGTTCGCACTCGGCCGCCAGCCCGGCGGCAACGATGTTCTTGGCGACCCAGCGCACGGCGTACGCAGCGGAACGGTCGACCTTCGACGGGTCCTTGCCCGAGAAGGCACCGCCGCCGTGGCGGGCCTTGCCGCCGTAGGTGTCCACGATGATCTTGCGGCCCGTGAGGCCCACGTCGGCCACGGGGCCACCGGTGACGAAGCGCCCCGTCGGGTTGACGATCATGCGCACGTTGGAGGTGTCCACGTCCTCGGGCAGCAGCGGCCGGATGACGTGCTCCTCGATCTCGGGCCGCAGGAGGGTCTCGAGGTCGATCTCCTCCTTGTGCTGCGTGGACACGACGACGGTGTCGACGGCGACCGGCCGGCGGCCCTCGTAGGCGACCGTGACCTGCGTCTTGCCGTCGGGGCGCAGGAAGGGCACGAGGCCGTCCTTGCGCACCAGCGAGAGGCGCTCGGCCATGCGGTGTGCGAGGTGCGCCGTCAACGGCATGTAGCTGTCGGTCTCGTCGGTGGCGTAGCCGAACATCATCCCCTGGTCGCCGGCACCGAGCGTCGCGTACAGGTCCTCCTTGGACCCGCCGCGCTGCTCGAGGGCGTCATCGACACCCATGGCGATGTCGGACGACTGCTCGTCGATCGCGACGGAGACCCCGCACGTCTGGCCGTCGAAGCCCTTGTCGTGTGAGTCGTAGCCGATGTCGAGGACCGTGGCGCGGACGACCTTCGGGATGTCGACGTAGCAGGATGTGGTGATCTCGCCGGCGACGATGACCTGCCCGGTGGTGACCAGCGTCTCGCAGGCCACGCGACCGTCCGGGTCCTCGGTCAGGATGGCGTCGAGGATCGAATCGGAGATCTGATCGGCCATCTTGTCCGGGTGACCTTCGGTCACCGATTCCGACGTGAAGAGCGTGCGACGGGTCACGGGTGCTCCGGCTGTTCGCGGCAAGGTTGCGGGCAGCCTACTCCGACGGTGTGTCCTCCATCGCGGCCAACTGCTTGGCGACCAGATCGAGGACGACGTCGGCGACCGCGCGCTTCGACTGCAGGGGTACGTCCACCCGCTCGCCCGTGGCGCTCAGGACGACGACGCGATTCGTGTCGTGCCCGAAACCCGCATCGGCCTCGCTGACGTCGTTGACGACCAGGAGGTCCGCGCCCTTGCGTTCGAGCTTGGCCTGTCCGCTGGCGACCGCGTCCTGGGTCTCGGCCGCGAACCCGACCAGGACCGACGGCCCGCCAGCCCCCTCGCGACGTCGCGTCCCGAGGTCCAGCAGGATGTCCGGGTTCGGCACCAGTTCGACGACCGGCGCCCCGTCGTGCTTCTTGAGCTTGTGGTCCGCAACGGCAGCGGGTCGGAAGTCCGCGACGGCGGCCGCCTTGATGACGACGTCGGCGGCGTCGGCGTGCGCCAGCACCGCGTCGTGCATGTCCACGGCCGTCGTCACGTCGACGCGGGCGACACCCGCGGGTGTCACCAGGTGCGTCGGCGCGGCGACAAGCGTCACCCGGGCGCCGCGCGCCGCAGCCGCTTCCGCCAGCGCGAACCCCATGCGACCCGTGGAGCGGTTGCCGAGGTAGCGCACCGGGTCGATCGGTTCGCGCGTCCCACCGGCCGTCACGACGACGTTCCGGCCGACGAGGTCGCCGGGCGCCGACAACAGGTCGACCACGGCGGCAACGACGGCATCCGGCTCGGCGGCCCTGCCCGCCCCCACGTCGCCACCCATCAACGGACCGTCGTCGGGACCGACGAAGGCCACACCGCGGGCGGCGAGGACGGCGACGTTGGCTTCGGTCGCCGGGTGGTGCCACATCTCGGTGTGCATGGCCGGGGCCATCACGACCGGACAGACCGCCGCCAGCAGGGTGGTCGTGAGCAGGTCATCGGCGAGGCCGTTGGCCGCTCGGGCCAGCGTGTGGGCGGTCGCCGGGTAGACCACGACGACGTCGGCCGCGCGTGCCAACGCGACATGCGTCTCGTCCGGGAGCTCCTCCCAGACCTCGCTGCGCACCGGGTTGCCGGTCAGCCCCTCGAACGTCGGCGCACCGACGAAGGCGCGTGCGCCACGGGTCAGGACCACGTCGACCCGTGCGCCGGCGCCGAGCAGGCCGCGCGCGACGAGCGCAGCCTTGTAGGCCGCGATCCCCCCGGTGACACCGAGGACGACGCGACGGCCCCCGAGGGGGAGACCGGTCGAGTCGCCGTCCTGGTTCACTGCTCGTCGTACTCGTCTTCGAACGCGACGGCCGCTTCGGGCACCACGTCGGTCGGCACGATCTTGCCCTCGGCGATCTCCTCGAGGGCGATCGAGAGCGGCTTGTTGGACTCGGTCACCACGAGCGGCGGCACGTGCTGGCCGAGGCCCTCACCGAGCTGGCCGTAGTAGTCGTTGATCTCGCGGGCACGCTTGGCGGCGAGGTGGACGAGGTGGAACTTGGTGTCCACCTTGTCCATGAGGTCGTCGATCTTGGCGATGGCGATCACCTCTCGTGACTGAGGTCGAGGGTTCGAGCAGGAAGGTCGGCTGGTGCCGGTCGAATGGCACGCGAACGGGGCCGCGTGCGGCCTGCGATCAGCGTACCCCACGCCGCGCGCTGCGGATCAGGTCGATGACCTCCGCCGCGGCGCGCTCGACGTCGTCGTTGACCACGACGTGGTCGAAGCGGTCGGCAGCCGCCATCTCGTCGCGTGCGATCTGCAGGCGCAGTTCGAGCGCATCGGGGTCCTCCGTCGCCCGACTGCGCAGGCGCCGCTCGAGTTCGTCCATGCTCGGCGGGGCGAGGAACACCAGCAGGGCCTCGGGGACGCGGTCGCGCACCTGGTCCGCGCCCTGCACCTCGATCTCGAGGATGACGACCGCACCCTCGTCGACGCGACCGAGCGCCGCCCGTCGGGAGGTGCCGTAGTGGTTGCCGGCGTACTCGGCCCACTCCAGGAAGTCGCCGTCGGCGATGCTGGCCGCGAAGGCCTCCGGGTCGAGGAAGTGGTAGTGCCGGCCGTGCTCCTCCCCCGGACGCGGGCGTCGGGTCGTGGACGACACGCTGATCTCGGCGTCGTCGATCGCGGCCAGGACGTGCGCGAGCACGGTGCCCTTGCCGACCCCGGAAGGACCGGCGACGACCACCAACAGCCCGCCGTCGGGCATCTCGTCGTGACCCACCGTCAGGACTCGAGCTCGTCGAGCAGTGCCTCGCGCTGGCGTGGCCCGAGTCCACGCAGACGACGCGACGCCGCGATGTCGAGGCGTTCCATCATGCGCCGGGCACGGATCTTGCCGATGTTCGGCAGCGCCTCGAGGACCTCGGAGACGCGCATCTTCGCCAGCGGCTCGGCGGTCTCGGCGCGGTCGAGGACCTCGCGGAACGTCACCTCGCCGGCCTTCAGCAGCTGCTTGAGCTGGGCGCGGATCTGGCGCACCTCGGCGGCCTTCTGCAACGCCGCCTTGCGCTGTTCAGGGTCGAGGGGAGGGAGGGCCATCAGGGTCTCGGACGTCCGGTGCGGGGGCGAACGGCCACCCTAGCGGCGTCAGGCACCGGGTCGCCGCGCCTGCAGGGTGTACGCAAGGGGGACGCGGTCCGACAGCCGCTCGGGCAACCGGTACAGCCCCGTGTCCGGGATCGGCTCGAACAGGTCCCACGGCTGCCAGTCGAGGAAGCGGTGCTCCTCGAAGCCCTCGATCACGAGTCCGGCGTCGAGCACCGCGCTCAGGATCTCCCCGATGCCGTGGCTCCAGTCGTAGGTGGTGGTCGTCTCGAAGGTCGTGCCCTCGGGGACCTCGGCGTACGTGCCACCGTCGTCGAACCGGTTCGGCTCGTCGGTCTCGAAGTACGGGTAGCGCAGCGCGAGGACGTCGTCGTCCCGCTCGTCGTCCAGCGCCCACATCATCGGGTGCCCCTCCCTGACCAGCAGGCGGCCACCGGGACGCAGGCAGGACGCGACGACCCGGGCCCACCCGG
>JBFJMP010000266.1:0-4247 GCA_041633895.1 Nitriliruptoraceae bacterium | reverse complement strand
GGCCGCCGGCGGGTCACTGCCCGCGACGGGCGGTGGCAGCCTCGGGCTGGTCGCCGGGGCCGCGGCGATGGCCGGTGCGGGCCTGCTGCACCTGCGCAAGCGTGGTTTGGGTCACGACCACGACCACGGTCACGGGCACACCCACGACTGAGGCCGCGAGGGTCGGTCAGCGCCCCGTGAAGTCCGGCGTGCGGCGTTCGCGGCCGGCGGCCAAACCTTCCACGAAGTCCTCGGTGCCGTAGTTCGCCGCCTGGGCGCGGGCCTCGAGGTCGAGGTGCTCGGACAGGGAGTTCGTGGTGGCGGCGGCCAGCGCGACCTTGAGCTGGCGGACGACGAGCGGGCTGGATGCGGCGATCTCGCGGGCCAACGTCAGCGCGGCGGGCAGGACCTCGTCGGGGGGCAGGGCCTCGAGCGCCATGCCGTACGACGCGGCGACGTCCCCGGTCACGATGCGGCCGGTGTAGAGCAGTTCCGCTGCGCGCTGCATGCCGAGCACGCGCGGGTACAGCCACGAGCCGCCCATGCCCGGGTGGAGGGCGAGGCGCGCGAAGTTCAACCCGACCTTGGCCTCGGTGCTGACGAGCATCAGGTCGCAGGCCAGCGCCACGCACAGACCGGCCCCGATGGCGTGGCCGTTGACGGCGGCGATCACGGGGACCGGCAGGTCGCGGACGGTCAGGAAGCGGTCGTAGAAGGTCCGCATCTCGTCGGTCGCGTCGAGGCCCTCCTCGCGCGTACGACGGGCCTTGTCCTCCAGCATCGCGAGGTCGCCACCGCCCGAGAAGGCGGGCGGTGCCCCGGTCAGCACGACGACGCGGATGTCGTCCTGCGTCGCGAGGTCGGTGAAGGTCTCGGCAAGGGCCGTGCCCATGCTGTCGGTCATCGCGTTGCGACGGTCCGGGTCGTTGAGGGTGACGACGACCACGCCGTCGTCACCGCGTTCCACCTCGACGAGTGCCACGGGAGTTCCTTGTCGTCAGCTGGCGTCGGCCACGGGCAGCAGCCGCAGGGCCCCGGGTGCCGTCTCGGGCACGGCGGGGTCGTTGGGGGCGATCGGGTCGAGCCGGACGTAGTCCGCACCGATCGGCGGGCGGATGTCGTCGTCGCCGCGGTTGGGCCACATCGACATCGCACGCTCGGTCATGGCGGTGATCGACAGCGACGGGTTCACGCCGAGGTTCGCGGTGACGGCGGACCCGTCGCACACGTGGAGGCCGTCGTAGCCGAACACCCGGTGGTACGGGTCGATCACACCGGTGTCGGGTGACGTGCCGATCGGGCAGCCCCCGAGGATGTGTGCGGTCGTCGGGACGTCCAGCGTCGCCTCGAACACCGATCCCCAGGCATGGCCGCCCATGATGTCGGCCACCTCGCGGGCGACCTTGTTGGCCGCCGGGATGTAGGACGGGTTGGGCTCGCCGTGTCCCTGACGGGTGGCCAGGCGTTCCCCGAACAGGCCCTTCTTCCGGCTGGTCGAGAGCGAGTTGTCGAGCGACTGCATGACGAGGAGGATGATCCCCTTCTCGGACCAGCGCCGCTTCGACAGCTGCTTCATGAACTGCAGCGGGTGCAGCAGGATCGACAGCACGAACTTCAGGGGGCGGGGCAGTCCCGGGCCGCCGTCGACCAGCGGCGCGAGCAGGGCCGCGGTCGCGTTCGACCCGGCCGGGTAGCGCACGGGCTCGACGTGGGTGTTCTCGTCGAGGTGGATCGACGACGTGATCGCGATGCCCTTGGAGTAGTCGGTCGACGTGTCCTTGGCCGTCGCGCCGAGGATCGCCTCGGAGTTCGTGCGCGTGAGCTCGCCCAGGCGCGGGGACAGGTTGGGCAGCGAGCCCTCGTCCTTGAGGCGATGCAGCAGCTTCTGGGTGCCCAGCGCCCCGGCCGAGAAGATCACCTGTTCGGCGCGCAGTTCCTGGTAGTCGTGCCGCAGCACGGCGCCGGGACGATCCGACACGATCCGGTAGCCGCCGCCGTCGATCGGGGTGACGTCGGTGACCATGCGCTGCTCGTACACCGTCGCGCCGTTGCGCTCGGCGAGGTACAGGTAGTTGTGGTCGAGCGAGTTCTTCGCCTCGTGGCGGCAGCCGACCATGCACGCGCCGCAGCGGATGCAGCCGACCCGGTCCGGGCCCTCGCCGCCGAAGTACGGGTCCGCGACGCGCGTGCCCGGGGTGCCGAAGTACACGCCGACGGGCGTCGGGTGGAAGGTGTCGCCGACGCCCATCCGGTCGGCGACCTCGCGCATCACGTCGTCGGCGGGGGTCTCGAACGGGGTCTCGGTCACGCCCAGCATCCGCTTGGCCTGGTCGTAGAACGGGGCGTACTCGTCCTGCCAGTCGGCGATGTCGGCCCACTGCGGGTCGCGGTAGTAGTTGGGGAGGGGTTCGTACAGGGTGTTCGCGTAGACGACCGATCCGCCCCCGACCGCCGACCCGGACGCGATGAACACGTCCTTGAGCAGGGTCAGGCGCTGGATGCCGTGCATGCCCAGGCGCGGGAACCAGAAGAAGTTCTTCGCGTCCCAGTTCGTGGTCGGCAGGGTGTCCTTGGTCCAGCGGCGACCGCACTCGAGCACCGCGACGCGGTAGCCCTTCTCGGTCAGCCGCAGCGCCGAGACGCTGCCGCCGAAGCCGCTGCCGACGATGACGACGTCGTAGTCGAAGCCCACGTGAGGTCCTTCTGGGAGCGTTGGCGCGTGAGGCGCGGGGTCAGCGGTGCAGTTCCGGGTCGGTCACCCGCGCGCGCATCCGGACGGTGAACACCGAGTCCCCGGACAGGATGCCCGAGCGGCCGAAGAGCCGACCGCCCTCCCAGTTCGACAGGCCCAGTTCCGGCTTGTCGAGCGCGTACTGGCCGTCGACCCAGCGGGTGAAGCCGGTGCCGACGTAGGGGGCGTCGATCGACTCGAAGAAGGCCTGGTGCTCGTCGTCGTCCGACGAGATCAGCGAGGCCACGAAGCGCGGTGACTGGGCGTTGAAGAGCGCGACCGCCTCCGCGACGTCGTCGACGATCGCGAGCGTCACCTCGGGGGACTCCTCCCACTCCCACTCGGTGCCGAGCCGGTCGCCGAGGATGACCTCGGCCTGTGGTTCCTCGACGGGACCCTCCGCACGGTGGATGGGCACGAAGCGTGCGAACCAGCCGTTGTCGACGTGGGGTTCGTCGCCCTGGCGGACGTGGAGCTTCGGATTCGTCCCGCGCTTGGTCGCGGCCGCGGTCATCCCGGCCAGCAACGCCGGCACGAGGTCGTCGGCGCGCGAGCGGGGGATGCAGCACGTGTTCAGGGTGTTGCAGACCTTGCGATCCAGCGAGTGCTCGACCGCGGCACGGAACACGTCGGCGTCGGCGGAGTCACTGCCCACGATCCAGGCACCGCCCGTGCCGTGCAGGGACACGGCGTTGCCGGCCTGGCGGGCGACGGCACCGAGTTGGCTCACGGCGGTGCCGGAGCCGCGGGCGACCGCGAGGCCGAGGCGCGGGTCGGCGAACATCGCCACGCCGGCGGCACGGCTGGCCGAGTCGACCAGCGACGCCGCGCCTTCGGGGAGGCCGGCCTCGGCGAGTGCGGGGTCGAGGGCGTGCTCGACCAGCGCCCGTGCCGTGCCGAGCGCGTCCGAGCCGATGCGGAACACGACCGTGTTGCCGCCCCGGAGGACCCCGGTGGCGTCGGCGAAGACGTTGGGGCGGCCCTCGAACACGAAGGCGACCACGCCGAGCCCGTCCACGACCTGGTCGAGCGACCAGCCGTCGTGGTCGTGCGTCGAGCGGATGCGTCCGCGCCCCGACGGCGCGTCACGCCACGTGCGCAGGCCCGCGATCATGTCGCGGCGCATCACCTCGGACAGGACGAGGCGGGTCGTGGACCGACCGCGTTCCTGGGCGCGTGCGACGTCGTCGGCGTTGGCCGCGGCGATCGGGGCGAACACGTCGTCGTCGGCGAGGCGCGCCGCGAAGGCGTCGTAGAAGGCCGAGACCTGCTCGTCGCTGACCTGGCCCATGCCTGCGAAGGCGTCGGCGGCACGCGTGACCGCGTCTGTCGCGACCCCGTGGGCGTCGGCCGGCACGTGCAGGATGTCACCGACATCGAGGACGATCAGGCGATCGCCGGGCCGGAACGCCGCCGCCAGTTCGGGGCTGACCCGCACCACGTGCGCGCCGCCGGCGAGCAGGGGCTGTCCGGGTTCGAGGGACGTGAGGGGTTCGAGTTGGCTCATGCGGCCAACTGTACGGCGCGTGGGGCCCCG